>JBGTNB010000357.1:0-5490 GCA_041743285.1 Gemmatimonadaceae bacterium | reverse complement strand
GTCGGGACTCGTCGCCGGAGCGGGCAGATGGTCGTCGGGGGTCTTTGGAAGAACGTCGCGATGGAGGCATGCCAGACCTCCATGCGACGATAGTGCCGCGGCTGCCGGCTTACTGCCTAGTGCCGCACTCCGGGCAGAAGTTTGCGGCTGCCGTGAGAGCCGTGCCGCAGTGCGAGCAATACCCCGCGGCGCCGCCCTGCTTGGTTGCCCTGCCGCCGGTGACCGGCCTGAGAGCTTCTGTCATCATCTGCCCCATGGCCACTCCTGCTCCGAGGCCCGCGCCAATTCCCGCCGCCCCGCCCGAGTTGGCAGCCGCGATGGGAATCGAGCGGGCCGCCTGGTATTGCGCGTACCGATCCTGGTCGCCGACGATCCCCATGCCGATCCGCTCGTCGAGCCGCTGTTGCAGCTCGTCAGGCAGCGACAGGCTCTCGACGACGAACCCTTCGAGCATCAGCCCTAGCTCGGCGACATCGGCAGCCAATCCAGAGGCGATCTGCTCGCCGAGCGCCACCTGATTGGCGGCGAGATCGAGGAAGGCGATACCGCTGTTGGCCAGCGTGTCGCTCATCCGCGTTATTGCAAGGTTGCGGAGCTGGCCCTCGAGGTCCTGCATTGCGTAAACCTCGCGCGTACCGCTCACCTCGGTGTGAAAGCGCACCGGATCGGCGATTCGATAGGCGTAAGTGCCGTACGCGCGAACCCGGGCGATCCCGAACTCCGAATCGCGCACGGTGACCGGCGTCTGGGTGCCCCACCGCTGGTTGAGGCGCAAACGGGTGGAGACGTAATAGACATCGGACTTGAACGGAGACTCGAACAGCTTGTCCCAGTTCCGGAGATTCGTCAGGACCGGGAGGTTCTCGGTGTCGAGCCGGTGGCGTCCAGGAGCGAAGACGTCGGCGATGCGTCCGTCGTTCACGAAAACGGCCACCTGCGTCTCGCGTACCACGAGCTGCGCCCCCATCTGAATTTCCATGTCCCGCATGGGAAATCGATAGGCGAGCACCGAGTCATCCACTTCGGTCCACTGGATGACATCGATGAACTGTTTGCGAATGAATTCACCGAGTCCCATCGCGACCTCCTTTGGCTCGTAGATGCGCGACCGGCAGAATTGCGCGCCGGCTCATTGGAGACTGATGGGAGGGCGGGGGGGTCACGCCGCCGCTTGGGGGCTTTTTTACTTCAGGCCGTCGACCTCCTCGCGATCGCTCCGAAACAGTCGCGCTGCTTCGTAAGGAGTGATCTTGTGCCCGACGAGGCCCAAGGCAAAGGCGAGTTGGGGATCGTCGCCGCTCACTAGATCATTGGCCGTGTGGAGCACCAGGTGGTCCGGAGTGACGCCGATCCTCTCGAGTCTCGCCCCATCGGCCATGGTGACATCCATGACGCTGACCTGCACGTGGGAGTGCATCACCCGCCCGAACCCCACCGTGTGGCTGTATCCGAGGCTGGTGACCACCGCCCCCGCGGTGCGATCGCCGACGACAATGCCGCGCTCCTCCAGCTGAAGGACCCGTGCGGTCATTTCCGATGCCGATGCGGAATTGGAGTTCACCAGCACCACAAGCATGCCACGGTAGGGCTTGTCGGGGTTGTCCGGCTTTATGACGACCGAGTCGGACTTGCCTCGCCGATGGGTCATCCCGACGAAGACATCACGATCGAAAAAATAGCTGAGCAGCTGCCGCTGGATGTGCACGTAACCACCGGTGTTGTTGCGAAGATCGAGGATCACCGAGCGATGCTTCGGCACGATCTTCATCATCGCTTCCAGGCTTTGGCGCTCGACGATGAAGCTCGACATGCGCCAGATGAGCGTGGAGTCGCCTAGCGAGATGTAATAGTGCCGGGGCTTCCGCTGCGCGGCGTCATACTCGTCGCGCAGGGTGGCGATCGTCCACGGATCGCTATAGTCCAGGATGCGCGGCAGTTTGGTGATCTTCGACTTGATGTCGATCTGACGCTCCTTGCCATCTGGCGCGCGAACGACCAGACGCATTCCGGGACGCGGATTGAGCGCGTAATACACATGGGCGAGCGTTGACCAGGTAGAGCGTTCCACTTTGAAGCGGTCGAGCGTCAACAGAGCATCACCACGCTTCAATCCCTGCTTCTCGGCATCGCTGTCAGGCGTGACGCGGATGATGTATGCCGTGTCGCCAACGAACTGTACGTTGAACCCGTAGTTGATCCTCGCGGCGCGCGCCGGTGGATAGAAGTTGGTGTGGGAGTCGTTCAGACTGGAGACGAAGTCGGCTATGATCGCGAAGAGATGATTGTTGTCGCGCGCGGTCAGCAGCTGGGAATCGGCCCGGGCGTAGGCTGCATCGAGATCGATACCGTGGAACGTCGAATCGTAGTAATTCTTCTCCAGGTCCAGACGAACCTTCTCGAGTATCAGACGGCCCCGGTCCCGCATCTGCTTCGTAACCCCACTCTCCTGCGCAACCGCCAGCTGGACAGCACCGGCGAGGAGAGTCAGGGCTGCCACCGATTGGGTGAAGCGGAGGGCGAATGGACGCATTGCGGGTCTCCGTTAGGTGCCTGGCCAATGTGTGGCGGACCCTGCGGAGCGTCAAGCCGCGGATGGCCGGAACCATCACGCGGGCGACCGCGCGACCGTGCTGCCCGAAGGCTAGTAGAGCCCCAAATCCCTGGCTGACACCACGTTACCCGGATAGCGCGACCGGACCTCCCGCAGCAAATCCTCGTCGGTCGCCCCCCAATAAAGCTGGTGGTAGAGCACCAGCAGGCCAGGGCGGGCGCGACTGGCTATGTCGGCCAGCTGTTCCGTGGAAGTGTGCGCGCGGGCGTGGTACCGCTGCCATTCCGGCGGCAGTTGAGTGAAACGCTCTGCCGAGTAGACCTCGTGCAGCATTACGTCGCAGCCATTGCAGGCGCCCACGAGCGACTCGCTAGGCCGCGCATCCCCCGAAATGACGATTACGCGGTCCTCCGTTTCAAAGCGGTAGGCGTACGAAGTATCCCAGTCGCCGTGCTCGACCGGCACCGCGGTGACGGTGACCCGTTCATCGCGATAGATCTCGCCAGGCACAATTTCATGAGCCACAACCTTGTAGCCCTCGGTATTAGCCGGCTCCAGTCCATCGATGCGATTGCGGATATCGGCGCTGTACGCGGCGAGCAGATGCTCGGACATGTCGCGAATCCCGGGCGGGCCGTAAAGCGCGAGGGGAACGTCGCGCCCGAGCACCCAGGGGGAGAAAATGAGATCGGGAAGACCGACCGTGTGATCGGAGTGCAGGTGGGTGATGAACGCGACGCGGAGCCGTTCGGGCGCCAAGGCGGTGATCCCTCCGCGATAGGCAGCGCCGGCCCGTCTGACGAGCCCCGGCCCGGCATCCACGAGGTAAGCGTGATCGCCGACGACAATTGCGACCGATGGCCCGGAGCGATCCGGGTCGGCGTTCGGGTTGCCGGTGCCCAGCACGACGACGCGCGAACGAGGAGTTTCCGCCGCGGGCTCGGACTGCGGCTGATCACATGCGAAGAGGGCGGCTAGGAGAAGCGTCGCGGGAGCGCGCATCAGAGATGGATCGAAAACGGGAAACGGGAAACGGGAAATGGGAAAGGAAACGCGGGAATTGGGAATCGGGAATCGGGGGAAGTTCAGAGAGTATAGCAGTTCCGTTTCCCGTTTCCCACTTCCCCTTTCCCGCCTTACGTCCCGATTCCCAATTCCCGATTACCCAACGTGCGCATCACAGCCGAAGCTGTTCTCGGGCAGCATCCGCCTCGTCGGCGCGTACAGCGACGCGCACGCCTTTGAGGAACGACAACGATGGGATCATTCCCATGGCATCATCGCGGAGAAGAATGGAGTCGATTCCAACGGCGCCAAGGCTAGCCTGCGCCACCCATGCTTCGACCTCGGATGAGCAGGTAGCGACTACGACGAGGTCGGAAGGCATGCGGGAAGATGGAACGGGAATCGGGAATCGGAAAGAAAAGGGGAAACGGGAAACGGGAAAAGGGAAACGGAACGGCTACCCATGCCATTTCCCGTTTCCCCTTTCCCGTTTCCCGCCTTATACCCGATCCCTGCCCCTCGATTACCGCTCAACAATCTCCTGCAACACCTGCTTCACCCGCGGGTCGTCGGACTTGCTCAATCTCGAGATCGAGCGCCGCCGTAGATTACGGTCGGTCTCGGTGCGCGCGATCGAAATGAGCTTGTCGGTCGCCGCCGTCTCGGTGCTGCCGCCATAAAGCGAGATCAATGATTCCTTCATCTTCGCATCGCCGACCGCGTCATACAACGACACCAGCTCGGACATGTCGGCGCCTGCCTTACGCGCCGCGCTCAACGCGCGGCGGCGATTGTCGCTCGGCTCGTTGTTGTCGCGCACGCGCGAGAGCAGCCAAGCCCGGTTCTCCGTGCCTCCCATTTCCGCCAATGCGCTGAACACTGAGTTCTTTGCCTTCTCGCCCTGCAATGATGGGTAGATCTCACGCAGGAACGAGGCATCGCTCGCGGTGGCGTACCCGCCCCCCATCCCCTTCACGGCCGTCGCCGCGGCTTCATCCGGCAGGTTGCCGCTGCGAAGCGCGGTACGGAGGTGCTCGCGTGCCCTCGGATCGCCGGAGCTCGACAGCGACCGCATTGCTTGCGACGCCAGCCAGCTGTCTCCCGAGCGCGACAGCTCGATGAGCGCCGGAATCCCTTCGCCGCGATCGAGTCCAGCCAGCACCGACACGGCGCGGCTACGGGTGTCGGAATTGTCCGTGTCGTCGGTAGCTACGCGAACGAGCTCGCTGGTGACCCGTTGCGCGCTCGCGTTGCCGCGCTCCACCTCACGCCCGGCATAGGAGATCGCCTGACGACGGGTGTCGCGCGGGCGAGCCTTGTCCCGCGCGATCGCCAGCAATCCGTCGGCGAGCTGCGCGCCCTCGGCCAGCGTCGCCGGAAAGATTGCATCGCGGCTGGGCTTGCCTTCGGCTCGGGCCGCCACGTTGATTAGATAGGCAGCAGCCTCCGAAGCCGATACGGCGCCCAGATCGTTCACCCCCGGCTCGGTCTGCACCGGACCGACGAACGTCTCGATCGAGACAATCGTACCGCCGGCGCGGTTCATCACCACCCGGACCGGACCGGCGGTGCACGTCTCCTGCCGCGTGTTGTCGTTTATGGTACCATGCCAGCTGTTGCCACCGACATTGATGAACGACTTTCCGTTACCGCACACGCCGTCGCGGACCGGATAGTTGAATTGAATCAGCCCGTTGCCGGCCGATGAGATGCGTCCCTCGAGGCCCTGGCCGGCAGCTGCTTCGGCGAACGAGCAGCCGAGCAGTGCCAGCACCGCGGCGGTACCAGAGTATGTACGGAGCGAAGTCATGACTCGATGATCTCCAGAAGCAGTTGAGTCGTGCGCGGATCGTTCTTGCGCGTGAGTGCGGAAATGGCGAGGCGGCGGAGCCGCGGGTCCGTTCCTGTCTTGGCGATGTCGATGAGCTTGTCCG
>JBGTNB010000356.1:0-4413 GCA_041743285.1 Gemmatimonadaceae bacterium | reverse complement strand
GGGTGACTGACGGGAATTGAACCCGCAACCCCCGGAGCCACAGTCCGGTGCTCTAACCGATTGAGCTACAGTCACCATAACTGCGAGGGGTGAGGGACGCGGGACGCGGGGCGCGGGAACTTACCGCGTGATTTCCGCTTCCAACCTCTTTCACACCCTTCGCAGAGACGCGAATTGTAACCAGCCAGCAAGCCCCGAGCAACGGAGCGCGGCCCCCGGTAGTGGGTCAATTTGAATTGCGGTCGGTCAGGGCGACGATATCCTCGATTTTCCAGACCCGATCCGCGATCCCCGCCGCCATCGCGGGAGTCGTGTGAATGCCGCCGTTTGCCCGCGTCAGCGTCTGGTGCGAGCGGGCGAAGTTGTACCACATGAAGTGGAGCGAGATTGCGTGCATGTGGTTCTCCAGCTTCTTGGAGAATGCGTTGGTCAAGCGCGTGAACCGACGCATCTGCATCCGCATGGTCAGGTTCTGCCGCTCAGCAAACGACGTGTTTACGTGATCGGGGTCGGGCGTGCCCATTACCCAATGTGTCTCGGTGCCGATGATCTGCGGCGGGCTGTAACGACGCTGCCCCTCGGGCGCCGGACCATAGATCTTTACGAGCATCGCATAGTCAGCACCGTTCCAGCCGAAGGCGCCCTCTACGGCGCTCAGATAGGCCCTGTGGCCGTCTGTGGTTAACTGAACGCGCGAGGCAAGGCGCGGTGCCAGGTCGTCCATAAACATGCTGGCAGCACTCGCATCGCGCGTTCCGACGTGCCAGACCGGAACGAGCTTCGTGTCGGCACAGATCGCCGTCCACGTCCACACGTCACCCCGCTCACCTGTTCCGCGCAGCTCCGGCTTGGTGTTCCGATCCTTGGAGCCGACGAAGCTCCAAATCTCGTCGCACTGAACGCGTCGGCAGGGAAGGTTCACCATCACGCCGCGCTGATAATCGAGACACGCTTGCCCCACTTCGGCAAGCAACCGCAAAACCGTGCCCTTGGCCGTGCCAGTCATGCGGCAGGTGGCCCTTACCGAATTGCCCTCAACTAGGGCGGCGATCACTCGCGTGCGACGTTCAAGAGACAAACGATTCATATTGGACAATATGCTTAAGCGCACAGGAATAGTCAATACCCTTGTACGCTCAAGCACATTGCCCACAACGCCTATTGACGTATTTACTAACATCCGTTAGCTTGCAAGGCGAACTGCCCAAGCGTGACGAGCGCGCAAGTGGTTCAATCGCAACAACATACCCCCGGCCGGGGACGATCCGGCAACCTCCCGAGTAGCAGTCGGGTGCTCTGATCCATTTGAGCTACGGGGGCGTGGCGGGAACGGGGTAGCAGCCCGTCCCCGCGAGCATAGGGGTTATGGCGGTTCCATCGCTGTACCTCCTTTGTGAAGGGTTACGGAGCGGTTCCGGGTGATGTCTCCAACGCCTCCCGGGCCGCTCCTCCTTTTTTAGGCTAGCTTGTTCCCACCCAACGCGCGCTCTACAGCCGCCTTGGCTGAAACCACCTGGGCGACACCGGCGAAGAACGCCGACACCACCTCGGGTCGCCAATTCGCCAATTCGTTCAGAGGGACATTCACGTTTATGCTGAACGAGATTGCGCCTTCAGGCACATGATTGAAGGTCGTTGCCACCCCTCCCGCCGCCTGCTCTCTTCTCGGGGTGACTTCGGCGCCCTGCTGGCTGCCCATGTCGAGATCGACCATGCGTTGCTCCTTTGCGGTCGGACCACTACTCACCGTTCCCGATTCCCTTGTGATGAGTCCCGCCAGTTGCAAGTAGTCGAGCAACGTTCGGAGTTGACCCTCGTACTCTTTATTCGCGCGCGAAGCGATTGCTAGCTCAGTTACCGCCTCCTTCTCGGGAATCGGGCGGTACAGTACGCGTCGCACGATCAGATCACCGAACCACGTTCGGCGTAGGACGGGCGCGAGTTTGTGAGGTGCGCGCTCATCCTCAAACCCTAGAGCACGACCGTACTCGATAAGTTCAGGTGATGCGGTATGCGCATTCCCGCCCTTGATTATGAGGCCGCAGTCCCCAAAAAAAGGATTATTGTAGGCAACCGACGAAACGTTTAGCTTCGTTAGGTCCGCGACGTCCGCATTTGACACGGCGCGGTTGGCGGACCCTGCCACGGCATAGGCGCGCAGCACATCGAGTTGCTTATTAAACGCTAGACGTGCGGTGGGAAGAACCTTGATCGGCTTCTGGTCGGCTTCAGAAGGCTGTGCGGTAGGGGTGGTATTATCCGACGTCTGTATCTGGCCGACTACGGCCGCTTCGTCCGGCATGGTGCCTCCTCGGTGATGTCTCCGAGGAGCATTATACATCCGCACCGCATTCCGCCGCAACCGCATGCGGTGAAATGCTCAGTCTATGCTATCGGGTTCTGAACGGGTCCTTTCCCATCTGGCATTGGCAGCCTTCTTAGCGATCGCCCGTCGTCTTTCGGGCGAGAGCTTTGCCGCTCTCGCGCTACCACCCTTTTTGCCTCCCAATCGCCCCAACTCGACCGCGGCGGGGTTCTTCGCCGGCCCTGCCCTTGGCTCTTCCTCCCCCGTAGCGATTCGCACCACGCGGATGGCCGTCTCGTTTACGTCTGGGCGCTTGCTTGAGCGTTTAGGCATACCTAGATTATCGCTCTTATAGTGTCTCTACGCAACCCCGGAGCGGCAGAATGAATGGACGGTCGGCACCACTTCGCCCGGCGTTAGTTACCGAGCTGGGGCAGCTCTTTCAGGGCGATTGTCTCGAAGTCTTACCGATGATTGGCCGGGAGACGGTTGATACCGTCTTCGCCGACCCTCCGTTCAATCTGAGCAAACAGTATGGACGGTGGACAACTGACGATCAGCCCGACACCGAATATCTCAATTGGTGCCGCGCGTGGCTGGCCGAGTGCATCCGTGTCCTTAAGCCGGGGGGATCACTGTTCCTGTACAACCTGCCGAAGTGGAACATCCCCCTTGGCGGATACCTTAGCGACCAAGGGCTCGACTTTCGGCATTGGATCGCCGTGGAGCAGAAGAACTGTCTGCCCATCAACGGCCGACTTTATCCCGCCCACTATTCGCTGCTCTATTACTCGAAGGGAAAGCCCGCCCGCTTCCGGCGCATCAGAACCCCTATCGAAACCTGTCGCCACTGCGGCGGTGAGATCCGGGACTACGGTGGGCACCGCGGCGCAATGAACCCTAAGGGAGTGAACCTTAAGGACATTTGGACGGACATTCCTCCGGTTAGGCACCGTAAGTTCAAGTCGGCCAAACGGCCCGCCAACGCACTAAGCACCAAATTGCTAGAGCGCGTCGTCGAGTTGAGCACGTTCCCAGGCGATATGGTCCTCGATCCATTCGGTGGGAGTGGGACCACTTATGCGGTATGTGAACGCCGTCACCGACACTGGATCGGCATCGAGATCGAGGACACCGGCGCTACCACCGAGCGCCTGAGCGGGCATATCGACCACCACCGCAATGACGACTACGTCGAGGATAATCCGGTTTCGGCGGTAGTCTAAGAGTGCCGGTCATCACCACCATACAGGACTACAACGGCTTTGCGGCGAAGATCTCACGGCTGAGCCTTGACGGTCTCGTTGCGGAGGCAACTTCCACCCTGACGGGCTTTCAGCTTCTCATCGAGGAGCGAAGGCACGCCAACGGCACACAGGGCTTGCGCCGCACCATCGATGAGCGTTTTGACGGCATCGGCGGATGGGCGTGCGTAAAGTCAGGCGGAATTGACTGGACGAAGGCGAACGAACGTGGCGGAACCGTCGGGGTTGAGGTGCAGGTATCCGGCCGTAGCGACATGCTCGCTGTGGACATTCTGCACCTGTCGGAGAGTCTGGCGGCTGGCGTCATCGACGCCGGGCTCATCATCGTACCGGACGGTGAGCTCTCGGTGTTCCTGACGGACCGAACCCCTAACCTGGCTACAGCAGTTCGACACGTCCTCCATCGCGCCAGAGACCTGCCGATCCGCATTCTTGCCTTCCGACACGATGGGGTAGGGGCGGCCCTCCCGAAGATCCGGACCAACCTTAGTAGGGTTGCCGAACACCCACCAAACGAGGGCGAACCGCCGAAGGGTCGTAACTGATCAAATTGACCCACTACCCGGCCCCCCGTCCCTCTCGCATCTCGCACTTCTCATTTCGACTCGATGCCAGACGTCGAAGCCCCCGCATTATTTTGCCCTGTCCAGATATTCACCCGTATTCGGATTGACGCGGATCCGCTCGCCGGTGCTGAGAAATTCCGGCACGTTTACCGTCATCCCGTTCTCCAGCTTGGCCGGCTTGTTCGACGAAGTCTTGGTCGCCGACCGCATCACCGGCGCCGTCTCCACTATCTCCAGCTCGACCGCGTTAGGTAGCTGGATCGCCACTGGGCGTCCA
>JBGTNB010000355.1:0-4245 GCA_041743285.1 Gemmatimonadaceae bacterium | reverse complement strand
CACGTACCCGGAGCACTTCGAGATCCGACGCGTGTCGACGAATGGGGGCATTCGCTGGAACAAGCGCTGGGTGAACGTCTCGCATATCCTGGCGGCGCTGCCCGTCGGATTAGAGCCCCTCGCCAGTGGTACCTGGAATGTCTTCTTCGGGCCGATTCACCTCGGCTGGCTCGACGAACGGGACTATCGGATTCACGACCGCCGAGGACGGACCCAGAGAGAGAACCACCTGTTACCCATCAGGTGATAACACCTGTTACCCATCACCTGAGATGTTCAGCCAGCGCGATAGACGCAGTCGGATCACCAGGGTAGCTTGGGACTTACCTATTCTCGACCGACACGGGAACGAGCGGAAAGCCCGCCCTTCGGTCGGTGTCAAATCTGGAGGGCCGCATGCCTACCTACGAATATCGTTGTCGCGACTGCCATCATGTGTTTGATCGCGTCGAGTCACTTGCCCAGCATGGCGATAGGCGTCCAAACTGCCCCAAGTGTAAGAGCAAGAACGTGGAGCAAGTCTTGACACCGTTCTTTGCGAAGACATCTCACAAGTCTTGAGCTGCTGCGCTGATCGCCCGAAGTCGAGTGGGTGGTGGTCGTCCCAATAGCACCCACGTAGTGCGGCATTTCAATTCACCGCTCCGCTTCACTCCACACCGTGAACAAACTCAATTACGTCGCTGGCAAGGCGCTCGGGTGCCTCAAGCGCGGCAAAGTGCCCGCCCTGCGGCATATCGGTCCAGTGAACGACATCATACGCACGCTCGATCCATGTTCGCGGCGGGAACGGCGCCTCGTACGGAAACCTGGCGATGCCGCACGGCACTCGGACACGCTCATCGCGCTCGAAGCGTAGCGGTGTCCGCGCCGACTCCAGGTAGAGGCGCATCGACGAAGCGATCGTGTTGGTCGCCCAATAGATCGTGATGTTAGTCAGGATTACGTCGAGCGGAATCGGGCTTCGCGGATCAGCCCATTCGCGGAACTTCTCGACTATCCAAGCGGCCAGCCCAGCAGGCGAGTCACTCAATGCGTAACCCACGGTGAATGGCCGTGTGCGCTGTACGTGACCGTACGCGCCCTGCTCATCGCTCCATTGCGCGCGCCGGCGTATGAAAGACGCTTCCTCGGCAGAGGGTGCACCCTCAACGAACGGCGCGTAGGAGCCCGGGATGTAGTTGAGGTGAAGTGCAACCACCCGGGAGGAGAACCCGACGGAGAGCCATGTCGCGATGCCGGCGCCCCAGTCGCCCCCCTGTACCACAAAGCGATCGTAGCCGAGGACACTCATCAACTCGGCGAAAAGCGCTGCGATACGTTCGTTCGACATGCCAGCCGATGACGGCGCGTCTGAAAAGCCATAGCCTGGTAGCGACGGAACCACAACATGAAACGACTGCGTCAGCATGGGCACGATCGCCAGCATCTCGACGAACGAGCCAGGCCATCCGTGGAGAAGCAGTAGCGGCCTTGCGTCAGGGCGCGCGGACTTGCTGTGGAGGTAGTGAAGACGCAGGCCGCCAAGTTCGGCCCTGAAGTGGGGCAAGCGGTTGATGTCCTGTTCCCGCGCTGGCCAATCGAACTCCTCTAACCAGTAGCGCACGACATCACGCATCTCGTTCAGTGGAACGCCTCCGCCGTCGCTGACGCCGCCCGGCCAGCGCGTCGCACGCAAGCGATCGCGAAGATCCCTGATCGTTTCGGCAGGCACTTCGATGTGAAACGGCTCGATCATGTTCGACTCTCGCTTAGTCCGGCCCGCCTAACGGACCGCGCATCAGCTGCGGCGACTGCTCAGGTGCGCACAATCCTACGTTCCTTTGAACTGAAGCGCCCGTCAGCTGCATGCGCTTGTTAGGCCGCGCGGCGGGAGCTTCACTCGCAGCCCTTCGTCCGAACGTGATTCCAATCTACACGGCGGTCCGCAGCTGGGACCGCCGCCAACCGCGCGCGCCATGCTGCCTCAAGTGTCGCTGGCGTAGTCCCGAGGTGGGCCGCAGTCGGTGTTAAGCTCTGCTGCCAGAGCTGTCGGAGAGCAGCCGGTCCGTAACGCTCGTGCACAAACGTCAAGAAGCTCGCGCTCTCAGCGTAGATCACAACATCGTCGGTATTGGCATACGTATACTCCAAGAGGGTGTCGAGGGGGACCAGGCGACCCTCATCGGCCAGGGCGGCCGCCAGCTGATGCAAGCTGAAGGGGCCGCAGCGACCTGGCGCCAAGGTCCCCAAACCCTCGACGACCCACGCCTCAGGCTGGGCCGGCTGTCCCCACAGCCCGAAGGAAAGGACATGCATGAGTTCGTGTCGGAAAGGCACGGAACCGGTGGGAGTGACAATGAAGAATGCGCTATCCTCACCAGGCTCTGCATACCCGCCGGCCGGATGCCCTACTAGTCGCGTCATCTCGGGGCGGCTACTGACGAACACGAGATACATCGGGAGCCGCGGGTATGTACCGCTCCCGAGCAGTTGGAGGTTGGCTGCAAGGGCTTCCTCAGCACGCTGGCCGAGGGCAGGCAGGTGGGCCGCAGCGTACGAGTCGACCGGAGCATAGATCTGAAAGTGCCGGGTCGTGTGCTGCTGCCAGCGGAAGCTCGTATCCGCTAGCGCGCGCTGCACGAGCTTGTGACGTGCTAGCGGTGGCTCCGCCGGGGGTGGCTGAACCACGCAGGCCACAAACGCTGCGCTCAGGAGCACCGCAAACATGCAATGTCGGCTGCCGAGCACCATGGGACCTCGGGGAACGTGAGCTCAGAGTCCTACCACTTAACTCGGTGTTAGCCTGCGTCGGCCTAACGGACCGCGCATCAGCTGCGGCGACTTCGCAGAGTGCGCACTATCCTGTGTTCCTTTGAACTGAAGCGCCGTCAGCTGCATGCGCTTGTTAGGCCTCAACGGCGCGACGACCAGCGGCGCGGATGTCGCCGCCCATGTGCGCAGGCGATCACCACGATGCGCTCTTCGTCGATGAAGTAATACAGAGCATACGGAAAACGGAGCAGATGGGCTCGGCGGATATCCTCGAGGACCACCGGGAACTGCGCCGGATTCCGCTCGATCAAGGCCAAGGCCGCGCGCGAGGCACGCAGAAATTCGAAGCCTAATCCGGTGCTCCGAGCCTCATACCACTCGAATGCCTCTCGCAGGTCAGCCTTGGCGGCCGCCCGAAGAAACAAACGCAGCGTCACGAGCCGCGTTTTTCAATGTCGTCGAGCGCTTCCCGCCAAGGCTGCCCAGGGTCACCGTCGCGCCGGTATTCCTCCCTCCGTCGCTGCAGCTCCGCCGCGAGCTCCGGAGTGAGGGGGACCGTGGAGGGCTCCAGGCTATCCCAGAGCTCCTCAGCGAGCTGGATGCGCTCCTCGGGCGTAAGATGCGAGAAATCAAAGATGGGAGAACTCACAAGAGAAATCTGCCTCCAGGTATTCTCACGTGCAAGCGATGCCTGACTGAGGCCTAACGGACCGCGCATCAGCTGCGGGCGACTCCTCAGCTTGGACGCAAACCTACGTTCCTTAAACTCGAAGCGCCCGGCGGCTGCATGCGCTTGTTAGGCGGCATCCCCATCACCCTCAAGTCTTGCCAGAACCGCCGCGAGTTCGCGCTCCTGATCGCGTCGGTAGACCTCATCCTTCGACCGGATATCAGCATCATCGAGGTAATGCCACACGAAATGCGGCACTCGGTCGATGAGTTGCGCCGGCTTCGTTGAGAGCCAGTCTCTGAACTCTTGTGCCGCGGCGTACCACGTCTTGAGTTCCCCCGTACTCGTAGGAGAAATGGCGGCCAACCGGTGCAGGCGCTCAACAACTTCGTGGAGGTTTGTGCTCATCTGCTCTAGTCTCGATGCCGCCTAACTAGAATTAGACTGCTCGTCTCGCCGCCTATTGGTGGCGGCACTGCAAGCGAACCCGACCGCTCTGTGTCATCTCTCCGACAGGCACCAGTCGCGCGGCCCACCCTAGGGGTCTGCCAAACTGACGCTGCCGCGCAATGGGGGTGCAAGACCTGATTGCCACTCGCAAGATTGTGTTTACCTCGTGCCCGTCGACGTGCGGACCCGACGAGGGCGCACGAGCAACCCCGCCAGGGCGACCGAGAGTACGCGTCAGGTACACCCTCCTCCGCTGTGGGGGGTGGCAACGACGCAAGGTAGGTTGCACCCGATCAGCTGGCCCGAATCCTCCGGTACCTGGCGTTCACCAGCTCATACACGCCGTAGGCCACCAGCCCGAGCGCCACCAC
>JBGTNB010000354.1:0-7145 GCA_041743285.1 Gemmatimonadaceae bacterium | reverse complement strand
TGGCACGGGGCGACACGGCTGCGGCGGCGGCGGGGTTCGAAGGGGCCGTGCGCGTGGTGCCCGACGTTGCGCCGCTGCTGCTTGCCACTGCCGCTCGTCTGCACACAGCCCGTACGGATGATGCTCGCGCAGTGCCGCTATGGCGCACGGTGCTCGACCGATATCCAGCTTCGGCGGAGGCGCCCGAAGCGGAACTCGAATGGGCGCGCGCGCTCCGGCGCGGCGAGGATCCCGCAGCGGCGATCGCGCGGCTAGAGCACCTGATCCTTACCTATCCGTCGAGCGCTCTGGTGCCGCAGGCCCGCCGCGAGCTCGATCTCGCACGAGCCAGCGTTCCCCCGACCCCGTAGAGTAGCTTTGGAAATGATGTCTATACGAGTCGCGTGCACCGTTGTCCTACTCGCGTGCGCCACCACGGTCGCTGGCGCCCAGCACCTGCTCATCCCGATGGATGACGCGCAACGCAACCATCTCAAGGCGTACGGGCTCACGTACGGCGCGCTCAAGGATGGAGTGCGGGGCGAATGGCTGCTCAATTATCGCGGCGGCTCCTTCCTGCTGCCGAACCTGGAAACGCTGCGCCGCAAGGCAGCGCTCGACGGCATCACCGCCGAAGCGATTGACAATGGCACACTGTCCTCGATCCGAGGCGAGATCGCGAGCGGGAACATGGACGCAATTCCGCTCGAGAAAGCACCGGAGATAGCCGTCTATACACCGCCCGATGCGCCGCCGTGGGACGATGCGGTTACGCTTGCGCTGCGTTATGCAGGCATCGAGTACACCGCATTGTGGGACGATGAAGTGGTGCGCGGGGATCTCACCAAGTACGACTGGCTGCACCTGCATCATGAGGATTTCACCGGCCAGCTTGGCAAGTTCTACATTTCCTATCGTGGCGCGCCGTGGTTCGTGGAACAGCATCAGCGAAACCTGACGACGGCCCGCCGGCTCGGCTTTCAGACGATACCCGACCTCAAGAAGGCCGTTGGCGAGCGCATGCGGCAATTCGTGGAGAACGGCGGCTTCTTGTTCGCGATGTGCGGCGCGACCGAAACGCTGGAGTTGGCGATCGCCGGTGCGTCGGTGGACATCGTCGGTGCATTCGGCGACGGAACGCCTATCGATGCCGCCGCCGATGAGAAGATGTCATGGTCGCGTTCGTTTGCATTCCAGAATGCTCAGCTCGAGCTGTCACCCTACGTCAATGCAATGAGCGACATAGATGGTCACCAGGTGAACGTGCCTGGGCGCCGGCAGCCACTTGGGACATTCACGCTCTTCGGCTTCAGCGCCAAGTTCGACCCGGTGCCGTCGATGCTCGTGCAGGATCATCGCTCGGTGATACCTGATTTCTACGGAGTGACGACCAGCTTCACGCGCCGTACGCTCAAGCCTGGCGTGACGGTGCTGGCCGAGGAAGACGGCGCGCCGTGGGTCAAGTACATTCATGGGGAGTACGGACAGGGCAGTTGGACCTATCTTGGCGGCCACGATCCGGAAGATCCCCAGCATGCGATCGGGGCGCCACCGACGGATCTCTCAATGCATCCGAACTCGCCTGCCTATCGTCTGATCCTGAACAACGTGCTGTTCCCGGCCGCGAAGAAGAAGCCGTTGAAAACCTAGGGATGCGGGACGCGGGATGCGGGACGCGGGATGCGGGACGCGGGATGCGGGACAGCGGGACGCGGAAAGCCCCGCCGTGACTCCCCGTTTCCCGTTTCCCATTTCCCGTTTCCCACTTCCGGCACCCCGCCGTCGTACTTCCCGCTTCCCGCTTCCCGCATCCCGCTTCCCGCTCCCCGCTTCCGTGCCTGACAATCATTCCGCGCGTGTCTCAGCCCTCTCCGACTCCGCAGTTGCGGATGCGGCGGCCGAGGCTTTACCGCGAAAGGGGAAGCGGCGCGGCAAGCGCGAGGATGCGCGGTTGGGCGCGGCCGCAGCGGCGGCCATGCGCGCGGCGATTCGGCTAGCTGGAGGACGCGAAGTCTGCTTCGTCGCAAAGGTCGATGACGACGGCTCCGTTCAGACGGCAAGGGTGGTGTCGCGCGGCGATGTGAGAAGCGTGCTCGCTCTTCCGGGCGCGGCCCAGCGCGGTGAGATGCTGTTGCACAATCATCCGTCGGGGGAGCTCGAACCGTCAGCCGCCGATCTCGAAGTTGCCGCTCGGCTGCATGACGATGGCGTCGGCTTCGGCATCGTGGACAACGATGCGCGGCAGCTGTATGTGGTCGTCGAGATTCCGCGCGCTCGCGCCGTCGAGCAGGTCGACCCGGCTGGCGTGGCCGATGCGCTCGGCCCCGGCGGTCCGATCTCCCGAGCGCTCAACGCGTACGAGGACCGGCAGAGCCAGAGGGTGATGGCGCACCGAATCGCGCGACTGTACAACAGCGGTGGCATCGGGCTGATGGAGGCGGGAACCGGCGTCGGCAAGTCGTTAGGGTATCTGGTGCCGGCACTGCGCTGGGCCGCCGCCAACGGTGAGCGGACGGTGGTATCGACCAACACGATCAATCTCCAGGAACAGCTGATCGGTAAGGATCTGCCGTTTCTCGCCGGCGCGCTCGACGACCAGCCGGTTCGGTTCGCGATCCTCAAGGGCTGGCGCAACTATCTCTGCCTGTTGCGGCTGGAACAAGCTGAATCGTCAGGCGCTGACCTTTTCGAGAGCGGAAGCGCCGGCGAACTGGTGGCGATTCGGCGATGGTCCGAGCGCACCAAAGATGGCTCGGTCGCTGATCTCCCGGTAATGCCGCGCCCGGAAGTATGGGATGAGGTCGCTGCCGAGGCTGACCTCTGCGGCCGGCTCCGATGCCCGCACTTCGACCGATGCTTCGTGTTCGCCGCGAGGAGGCATGCGGCGCAGGCAGACGTGGTGGTGGTCAACCATCATTTGCTGCTCGCCGATCTCGCCGTCAGGCGCGCCCAGGGCAACTGGACGGAAGCAGCGGTACTTCCGGCATACTCGCGGCTGGTAGTGGACGAAGGACATCATCTGGAGGAGGTCGCTGCTCACCACCTCGGATCGACCATCAGCCGCATGGCGTTGCAGCGATTGTTCAATCGGCTGGAGCGCCGCGACAAGGGACTGCTGCCTACGCTCGCGGCGCGGTTGCGCTCGAGCAGCGACCTGCTGAGCACCGCCAGCCTTGATCTCGTCGAGGGGAAATTGGCGCCTTCGCTGAGCGCGGCGCGCTCGATAGGCGTTCGCCTGTTCGATCTGCTGGGGACGCTTTTTTCGGTGGGTACCGAGCCGATGGTGCGGCTCACCGACGCGTTCGCCGGGCATCCCATCTGGAGGGATGGCCTGGACGCGGCACTCACCGACCTCATGGCGGAGCTGCAGATCCTGGCCGAGGGGCTCCAGCTCATCAGGGTGCGACTGGAGGCGGACAGCGCTCGCGCCGAATCACTCGCTGGACTTTTAGGTGAGGTGGCCGCGGTCATCCGCCGGCTTGCCGCGGCCGGCGATGCACTGGCGACCGCATTACGAGGCGCCCCGTCAGGACCGCCGCTGGTGCGCTGGATCGAGCAGCGTGGCAAGGAAAGAAACGTCGCCGCGACCGCCGTCCCGCTCGACATTGCACCTGTGCTGCGGGAGGATCTCTGGTCGAGAGTGGACACCGCCATCGTCACCTCCGCCACACTGGCCGGCGGACGAGACTTCTCCTTTCTCGTAAGGCAGCTCGGCCTCGATGACCCGCGGCTCGAGCCTGAGACGGCGATACTTCCCTCGCCATTTGTCTACGAGGAGCAGGCGATTCTCGTAATCCCCACCGACCTGCCGCCCCCGAACATCGATGGCCCCGGCCATCGTGCCGGAATCCTGCGCGTGGTGAACGACCTGGCCGCGGCGAGCGATGGGGGAGTGTTCGTTCTGTTCACGAGCCACCGGGAGATCCGGCATACCGCGCATGCGCTCCGGGAATCGGGTGCCGCGGCGCGCTGGCCGCTGCTCGTACACGGCGATGAGCCTCGCGATGTGCTGCTCCGCCGCTTCCGGGAATCGGGGCGCGCGATCCTGCTGGGCACGGCGTCATTCTGGGAAGGCGTGGATGTGCCTGGCGATGCCTTGCGCGGCCTCGTTCTGGCCAAGCTGCCGTTCCGCGTGCCGACCGAACCGATAACGGCGGCGACATGCGAGTCGATCGAGGCCCGCGGCGGCGACTCGTTCCAGGAGTACATGCTCCCGCACGCGACGCTCCGACTCAAGCAGGGCTTCGGCCGCCTGATCCGGACACGAACCGACCGAGGCGTGGTAGTGCTGTGCGATCCACGCGTCATCTCCAAATCGTACGGCCGAGCGATGCTCGAAGCGCTACCTCCGGCGTCGCAGATGATCATGCCATGGGCCGACGCTCGGCCGGCTCTTTTGAAATTCTTTCAACCCGGATGAGAATGTCTTGGCGGGTGCATGGCATTTCGTGGTTCGAGGCTTCGGTTCGTCGAGGGACACTAACGATCATGGTTATGAAGTTGAGGCGGATCAAGCGGTCGATCGCGCGCGTCAGCGATAATGGGCACATGCGCGAGCAGATGTCGCAGATGCATCATCGCTCCTTCGGCTGAGAGAGTCGCGATGCAATCTGCGTAATCGGCGTAATCGGCGGTTTCCTATTCTGTTGTTGTGGGCAGATTGAACGGAGGGTTGTCTTCAACGGCAAAACGGCAAACAGCAAACAGCAAACCGCAGATTTCGCAGATTTCGCAGATGGATCCGTCGGCGAAACCGATCCTTCGGCCTGAATCGGTCGCAAGGCGGTCTTCGAGTCGACGTAGACGGTTTCTTTTTCTGACAACCTTTTGCTCTTTCGTTCGACTCCATTGCGTTGGCATCTGCGGTTCGATACGTCTGTTCCGCTCGGAGATGAGATCCGCCAGCGTACTGAGGGAATCCGCGGCATCCGCAGTTTCCGTTTCATCCGCGTAACCATGAGAGTTAGTGCCAGCCGACTCGCGATAGCCTCCAACTATGATGTGTGCGACGTCTCTTCCCAACCTGAATCTGATGCCGCTCTCCCCAACGAAGATCGTATGTGTCGGCCGGAACTATCGTGCGCACGCGCGCGAGCTCGGCAACGAAGTGCCTAGCGAGCCGCTGCTTTTCCTCAAACCTCCTTCGAGCCTGATTGGCAATGGGCAGCCTATCGTGCTGCCGCGCGCGTCGGCGCAGGTGGAGTTCGAGGGGGAAATTGGGGTCGTTCTGAGCTCACGGCTTCGCAACGCCAGTCCTCTCGAGGCTGGACAGGCGGTGACCGGCGTGGTCGCTCTCAACGACGTCACCGCTCGCGATCTTCAGCGGAGCGACAGCCAATGGACGAGGGCAAAGGGTTTCGACAGCTTCTGCCCCGTTGCCGAAACTCCGGTGCCGGTCAACGATCTGAGCACTCTGACCGTCATCACCCGGGTGAATGGCGTCGAGCGCCAGAGAGGTTCGGCCTCGGAAATGGTATTCTCGATTCCCGAACTCCTGTCGTATATCTCCCGTATCATGACACTCGAGCCCGGCGATCTCATCGCGACCGGTACCCCGGCAGGCGTTGGACCGCTCGCCGATGGCGATGAGGTCGAAGTCCAGATCGACGGAGTGAGTGGTGTGCGGAATCCAGTCGTCAACGAAAAGGAACCCACGTCGTGAAAATCGCACGCCGACTCGATAACCTTCCGGTCTACCTTCTCGCCGGCATTCCACAGAAGAAACGCGAGCTGCTGGCGCGCGGGGTAGATGTGATCGATCTCGGTGCCGGGGACGCCGATCTAGCCCCGCCTCCGCGAGCGATAGAGGCCCTCGAGCGGGCGGCCAGAACTCCGGCAATGCACCGTTACGGTTTCGGGCTCGGACTCGCTACCTACCGGGAAGCCGTTTCGGCGTTCATGGAGCGTCGCTTTGGCCTGAGCTTCGATCCGTTCAAAGAGATCGTGCCCTTGATCGGATCCAAGGAGGGAATTGCCCATGTGGCGCTCGGGTACCTCGAGCCCGGTGACGTGGCGATCATCCCCGAGCCTGGATACGCCGCCTATGGGGGCGGTGCAGCGCTCGCCGGGGCCGAGCTGCTTTATGTGCCGCTCCACCCGTCGCGGGACTTTCTGCTCGAGCTCGACGAGGTGCCGCCCGATATGCTCCGCCGAGCCCGAATTCTCTACCTTAACTACCCGAATAATCCTACGTCTGCCATTGCGCCGAGAGACTATCTGGAACGCACGGTGGAGCGGTGCAGGGACCTCGGTCTCCTCCTGGTGTATGACAACGCCTACTCGGAGCTGGCGTACGACGGCTATAGGCCGCCGAGTATTTTCGAGATCGAGGGGGCTCGCGATGTTGCGGTGGAATTCCATTCGATGTCGAAGACGTACAACATGACCGGCTGGCGGTGCGGGTGGGCGGTGGCCAATGCGGAGATCGCCGGAACGCTGTCACTAATAAAGACGTACGTCGATACTGGAGCGTTCATGGGGATACAGGCCGCAGGCGTCGCGGCACTCGAGAGCTACGACGAGTTCGTGCCTGGCAATCTTGCGATTTTCCGGGAGCGACGGGACGCAGCGGTCGCGGCGTTCAGCCGCGCCGGGTTCGGCTGCACCACTCCACAGGCGACGATGTACCTGTGGATGGCGCTGCCAGCGGGAGTACCGAGTGGTCCGTTCGCCGAGCGGTTGCTGATGGATGAAGGGGTAGTGCTACTGCCCGGATCGGCGTTCGGCGCCGGAGGCGAAGGATTCGTCAGGCTGTCCTTCATTGCATCGCCGGAGCGAATTGCCGAAGCCGCGACGAGAGCGAGCCGCGTACTGTCGACTTTTGCTGCTGGAGTGACGTGAAGCAGCGCGCAAGCCGATTCTGGATCGTTTCCGTCGCGCTGCACATAGCGCTCTTCATCGTCATCGGGCGCTCCCTGACTATGCCCGGCGGGCTCGAGGCGTGGCTCCGAAGCGCTCCAAAGCAGGAGATGCCGGCGGAACGAATCGGCTTTCTAGCGCTGCCGCGAGCCGCGGAACCGGTGCCCGGGCGATCCGGAGGCGACGGGCGTCCCGTTATGCCGGACGCTCCACCGGCCGAACCAATCGTCGCGCCACTCGAAGTACCGGACGGCTTTCCGCCCGTGCCTGCCGGGGGGGCGCCCGCCCCCGCGGCGACGGGTAGCGGC
>JBGTNB010000353.1:0-6954 GCA_041743285.1 Gemmatimonadaceae bacterium | reverse complement strand
GATGATGGACGAGACAGGGACTACGCCATGACGACCCAGACTGCGATCGGAGAGGGCGACGCCGTCGCCACGTTGTTCGCCGAGCGGCAAAGGTTCGAATCCTGGCTTGCCGCACTCGAAGCAAAGCGTGCCGCAACGCCGCAGCACATCTACGAGCGCGTCAAGACCGATTACGAGGGACGACTGCGCGGCGTGATGGAGCAGCTGCGCTCCCAGCGCGCGAACATCGAAGCCCGCACCTCTTCGCTCTCCAACCGTATTGGCGAACTCGAAGGCGAGGCGCGCACACATGAGGATGAGCGCGCGGAGATCGAGCTTCGTGCAGCGATTGGTGAGATCGATCCGCAGCAGTGCGAATCCATTCGCCACAACGCTGAAAACAGGTTGTCGGCGATCGGCGCCGAACGTGAGCAGTTGAGCGCCGAGCTGTCGAGACTGCGTGAGGTGCTGGTCGTGAGTGCCGAGGCGCCGAAATCACCAGCCGCCAGTGCACCGCACGCACCACCGGCCATGGCCGATGCCCCGCGACAGCAGCAGCAGGGCGAGGGCGCAAGGGACCAGGGTGGCGCATTCGACGAACTCGAGTTCCTCAAGTCGGTTACCGATTCACGCGGAGCGCGCGGCGGTATCGCTACCGCCGACACGGGCTCGGCTGTCGACACCGACCGCAAGGTCGCTCCGAGCCGCGGCACGCCGTCCCGCAATGGCGTAACGAGCGGATCGGTCCCCGTCTTTCTGCGCGACGTACCGGCCGAGCAGGCTAAAACGCTCAAGTGTCAGGAATGTGGCACGATGAACTATCCGACAGAGTGGTACTGCGAACGTTGCGGCGCCGAGCTCGCTGCTCTCTAGCGGTCAGTCGTTATGAAGTGTGTAAGGTCCCGGTATTCGTGCCGGGACCTTTTTTCCATCACTGAAATGCGAACCCGAGCAAAAAAAAAGGCCCCGAGTCTTTCCGGGGCATTCTCTCACCAGCCAGCGCGGCGCGTCAGGAGGCCGCTTTCATCAGCTGCCGTTTCTTTCGCGCGGCCGCATTACGATGAATTAGTCCCTTGCGTGCCGAGCGGTCGAGCAGCTGAATGGCCCGCGCGAGATCTGGCTCCGGCGCTTCGGGCGTGGCGGCCCGCTTGAGAGCGCTCCGCAACGCGGAACGCTGCGCCCGGTTCCTGACGGTGGCGGCGCGTGTCTTCCGCATATTCTTCTTGGCGGACGCAATATTCGGCACGGATACTCCCTGATGTCGCGTAATTCTGTCGAAAAAAAACAATCTCGGGCGAACACGAAACGTAGAACTCGCCCATTTGGCTGTCAAGACGTTGTGTTGCTTTGACTTCGCTGCGGGCGGTCGGTACCTTTCGCCCCGGCCACGCCGCCGTGCAGGCGCGCCCGCTTCTCTCCTACGCCCGAGCAACGTTGGACCGAGTCTCGGACTTTCTCCTCCTCGTGCCTATCCTGCTCTTCTCGATCGTCGCGCTTGTGTATGCACATGGGTACGCCGCCTTGCGCATGGGAGACACGACCGCCCAACGACTCGGCCGCCTCACCTGGAATCCGGTCAAGCATTTGGACCCGTTCCTGTCGCTGCTGCTGCCGCTGGTCACCTACTTCGGAGGCGGATTCATTTTAGGCGCAGCCAAGCCGGTGCCAGTCGACCCGCGCAATTATCGAGAGCTGCGCAAGGGCGACATCATCGTGTCCCTGGCCGGCGTGACGGCCAACCTGGCGATTGCCATCGCCTGCGTGCCCCTCCTGGCACTCCTCGGGATGCTGGCCCGCTCGATGCCTGACGCGGCACCGGTGCTGGGATCGCTGCAGTTCATGCTTCGCGCCGGGATCTTTCTGAATCTGATACTGATCGTCTTCAACCTCCTGCCGATCCCTCCGCTCGACGGCTCGCACGTCATGAAATGGCTCCTGCCTCCGCGAGTGGCCGCAGCGTATGTGCGCGTCGGCATGTACGGGATGGCGATTCTGATGGTGCTGCTCGTTTTCGGCGGCCCCTTTTTCGATGTAGTGTTCTGGCCGGCGCGAATGGGCTATGCTTTCCTCATGTCGCTCGTCGGACCCTACGCGCTCCCCGGAGCGGGCTTATGACATCGATGCTGATTCCAGACACCGATCGCACAGCGTTCGTAGTCGAGCTCGATCAGTTTTCCGGCCCGCTCGACCTGCTTCTAATCCTCATCAAGGAAGAGCAGGTCGAGATAACGGATATTCCCATCGCTCGCATCGTCGAACAGTTTTTGTTGAGGATTCACGGATTGGGACTGGGTGCCGCGGCGGAGTATCTGGAAATGGCCGCTCGCCTGTTGCGCATCAAGGCTCAGATGCTGCTTCCGAGCGGGCTCGACGAGGAGGGCTGGGAGGATCCGCGCTCCGAGCTCGTCAGGCGATTGCTCGAGTATCAACAGATGCGTGAGGTCGTCGATCTGCTGGAGCGGCTTGGAGAGGATCGACGAAACCGGTTCTCCCGTGGATGGCAGGCGCCGGTGCCTCAGGTAGTGGTGGAGTCGCCGCTGGCCCTGTCGCTTCCCGAGCTGCTAGGCGCGGTGGACCGGGTGCTGCGCTCCGTGCGCGATCCGGGAATGCACGATGTGGTGCCCCGCGCGCTCGATGTGGACAGCGCCATCGCGGCGGTACGCGCCGTCCTGACGATGCGGTCACGGATCCAGTGGAGCGACGTCGTCATGCAGAACGCCGAGCCCTGGCAGATCCTCTCGGCGCTGCTCGCGCTGCTGGAAATGGCTCGCCGCGGAGAAGTGAAACTGGCGCAACCCCGCCCGTTTGCCCAAGTGGAGATTTCTCGTGACGCCGCTAGCGAAGCTGCTTGAAGCCGCGCTGTTTGCCAGCGAGCGTCCGATACCGACCGCCGAGCTGGCGTCGCTCGATACCGAGGCTTCGCCGGCGGCCGTAGCGATGGCAATAGATGAGCTGCGGGAGCATTACGACGTGGAGGGGCACGGTGTGGAGCTGCTGGATGTGGGGGGTGGATGGCAGATCCTCACCCGTCCTGAGTTCACCGAGGCAATCGAACGGGCGCAACTTCAATCCCGTCCGCAACGCCTGTCGGGCGCGGCGCTCGAGACGCTGGCGATCATCGCCTATCGACAGCCAATCGGCCGGGCCGAGATCGAGGAGATTCGCGGCGTCAACATCGGCAGCACGCTCAAGCTGCTCGTGGAGCGAGGATTGATCGAGATCACCGGGCGCGCCGAGGGGCTTGGCCGGCCAATGCTGTACGGCACTACAAACGCGTTTCTCGAGCATTTTGCTCTACGGCACCTGGAAGAGCTGCCGCACGCCGATGAGCTGGCGATCGCGTTGCGCTCCGATTCGAAGACGACCTAGCGGCGACATGACTTCGATGCGCGTGCAGCGCGCACTCGCGCGAGCGGGAGTCGCCTCCCGTCGTAAGGCCGAGGAGCTGGTCGCGGCTGGACGGGTCATCGTCAACGGTGAATCGGCTCACATAGGCCAAGTCGTCGATCCGGACACCGATGACATCAAGGTCGACGGCCGGCGGCTGCCCCGTCAGGCTCCGCCCGAATGGTGGGTTCTCAACAAGCCCGCCGGAGTGCTGGTGACGCGCAGCGACCCGCAAGGGCGCCGAACAGTGTTTGATCTGGTCGCCGACCGGCCGGGACTCACCTACGTCGGCCGGCTCGATTACCTAACGGAAGGAGTGCTGCTCCTCACGACCGATGGCGATGCAGCGCATGCGCTGACTCATCCCAGCCGAGAGGTCGAGCGCACATACGTGGCGTCGGTACGTGGACGGGCGGACGAGGCGGCGCGGCGCGCGCGTCGCGGGGTGATACTGGAGGACGGCGAGGTGCACTTGCGCGAGGTGCATGCGGAGCCAATCGGTGGCGGACGCTGGGAGCTCACGATCACCCTCGCCGAAGGGCGCAATCGCGAGGTGCGGCGTCTGTGCGAAGCGCT
Organism: Gemmatimonadaceae bacterium; assembly: GCA_041743285.1. Taxonomy (GTDB): domain Bacteria; phylum Gemmatimonadota; class Gemmatimonadetes; order Gemmatimonadales; family Gemmatimonadaceae; genus JALZIF01. Next base: position 3,012 of record JBGTNB010000353.1, on the reverse strand, counting down.
GGAGCTGGAAGTAGATCGCCTCGTTCGCGTGCAGCACGGCCCCGTGCTCCTTGGCGATCTCCCCACTGGCGACTCCAGACGCCTCAGCCGGCGCGAGCGCGACGAGATCGCGGCTATTACGGCGGGCGTCTCCCCGTAGCCCCGACGGGCCGCACCTCGCTTAGGACGGACCGAGGATTGCGGATTCAGAAGCGCCCGGCGCACCATTCCGAGGAACGGGCGCACGCGGCGCCACTAGCGTCAATCCCATACTTCGAGCTCCCTTGGCTACAACCACCGTCTCTCCAGACTCCGAACTCATTTCGGGCATACTCGCGCAGGTCAGTCGCCGTGTGGTCGGTCAGGAATACATGGTGGAGCGGCTCCTGATCGGTTTGCTGACCGGCGGTCACGTATTGCTCGAAGGAGTGCCGGGGCTCGCCAAGACTCTGACGGTCAAAACGCTGGCTGAAACGATTCACACCACCTTTCAGCGCATCCAGTTCACGCCCGATCTGCTCCCGGCCGACGTGATCGGTACGATGATCTACGACCAGTCTACGGGAGAATTTCGCGCGAAGAAGGGACCGATCTTCGCCAACATCATCCTCGCCGACGAGATCAATCGCGCGCCCGCGAAGGTGCAGGCGGCGTTGCTGGAGGCGATGCAGGAGAAGCAGGTGACGATCGGCGGCACGACGCACGTGCTCGACGAGCCTTTCCTCGTGCTCGCCACGCAGAATCCGATCGAACAGGAGGGCACCTATCAACTGCCCGAGGCGCAGGTCGACCGGTTCATGCTCAAGCTCAGCGTCGGCTACCCGACTAGAGAGGAAGAGAAGGAAATCATGAGGCGAATGGCGGGCGGCCATCCCATCTCGGTTACCTATTCGGCCACTCCCAAACAGATCCTCGAGGCGCGAGGCCGCATTGCCGAGTTGTACATGGACGAGCGGATCGTCGACTACATCGTCGACATCGTGCACGCCACGCGCGCGCCTGACGAGGTGGGACTTGCCGACATGGTACCGCTCATCGAGTACGGCGCGAGCCCGCGGGCAACGATCTTCTTGGCGCAGGCGGCGCGTGCGCACGCCTTCCTTCGCGGCCGGTCGTTCGTCACCCCTGACGACGTAAAGGCAATCGCCCCAGATGTACTGCGCCATCGCGTGCTCACCACGTATGAAGCCGAGGCCGAGGAGGTGACTTCGGACCATCTAGTGAGCCGGATTCTTGGAAAGATCGAGGCACCGTGAACGGCGCGGGAATCGGGAATCGGGAATCGGGAATCGGGAATCGGGAAGCGGGAAGCGGGGCGCGCGCGCGAGGGTCGCGTCCCGGAGCGCGAGTCTCGGCCGATTCCGAGGTGCAGGGACAGGGTGGCGGATCTACGCCGTCCACCCCCGATTCCCGATTCCCGACTCCCGAATCCCGACCAAAAACCCCCGTTCCTCCCGAAGTACTTCGCCAGGTACGGCTCCTCGAGCTGCGCACGCGGGGCCTCGTGAACTCGCTGTTCAGCGGCGAATACCATTCGGTGTTCAAGGGGCAGGGGATGGAGTTCGCCGAAGTCCGGGAATACCAGCCGGGAGACGAAGTTCGGTCCATCGATTGGAACGTCACCGCGCGGATGCGGCACCCTTTCGTGAAGCGTTATGTGGAGGAACGCGAGTTGACGGTGATGCTGGTGGTCGATCTCTCCGGATCGTCGCGTTTCGGCACCACAGCGCGATTCAAGAGTGAATTGGCCACGGAACTGAGCGCCGTTCTGGCCATGTCGGCCAGTCGCAACAATGACCGTGTTGGCGCGCTGCTGTTCACCGACCGCGTAGAGCACGTGGTGCCCCCCGGAAAAGGGCGCAAGCACATCCTGCGGCTCATCCGCGACCTGATGGCCTACGTGCCCGCGGGCTCGACGACGAACATTGGCGTGGCGACGGAGTATGTGGGAAGGATGCTCAATCATCGCTCGATCATCTTCATCCTCAGCGACTTTCAAAGCGGCGACATGGAGCGGCCGATCAAACTCTTGGCGCAGCGGCACGACGTTGTCGCCGTATCGGTGGAGGACCCGCGCGAGCGCACGCTCCCCGATATGGGGCTAGCCCGCTTCGTCGATCCGGAGACCGGCGAGATGGTCGACGTGGACACAAGCGACGCGCAGGTTCGAGCAGCCTACGAGCAGGCGGTGGAAGAAGACTTCGAGCGGCGGCGGCGGCTATTCAACAGGCTCGGCATCGATGAGATTGCCATTCGCACCGACACCGGATATGTCGATCCCCTGCTGCGGTTCTTTCGGCTACGTGAGCAGCGAGGTCGGCGCGGATGATCGTACTGGCGCTGCTGGCGGCGTTGCAGCAGGGCGCGCCCGCGCCACAGGAGTCGCGCGTGCAGATGGGGGTGACTGTAATCCCGGACACAGTCACCGTCGGCGATGCCTACGTGGTAATGGTACGCGTGCGCGCGCCAACCGGTACGCGAATCGCCTTCCCCGCCGCACCCGATACCGGGGGAACGGTGGAGGGAATCGATCCCGTCACCGAGCGGGCGACGGCCGATCCCGATTTCGTCGATCGTACGGCGATCTACCGCCTATCGGCGTGGGATACCGGGCAGGTGTCTTTCGAGTTAGGCGAGGTGGTGCTGAGTGGCACACTGGAGCGAACGCTCGCCATCCAGGATCCCACAGTCTACGTCCGGTCGGTGCTGCCAAGGGATACCGCGCTGCAGGTGCCCAAACCGGCGCGCGACATCCTGGTGACACCTCGCTCCCTGTGGTGGCTGGTGCTTCTTGCACTCGCCGCGGCCGCGCTCATTGGGCTGCTTGCCTGGTGGTGGTGGCGTCGACGGCGCCGGCCACGCCCCGATCTCGTCGAAGATCCATTCGTTCGTGCTGAACGGGAATTCGCCGCTCTCGCTGCACTTGGACTTCCGGAGTCGGGGGAGCCCGGGCGACACGTGGCACTCGCCTCCGAGGTGCTTCGCGACTACCTGGCTGGCCGGCTGCCGGATGCGTCGCCGGCGCTCACGACA
>JBGTNB010000352.1:0-27108 GCA_041743285.1 Gemmatimonadaceae bacterium | reverse complement strand
GAGATGGATGCAATTTTCTGGCAACAGGCGTACGGCAACCGCGAGCAGCTGATGAGTCGCATAGAGGATCCGGGAACGCGGCGGTTCGTCGAGATCAACTATGGGCCGTGGGACCGGCTGGCTGACAACGCCCCGTTCGTGCCGGGAGTTGGCCCCAAGCCGCCGGGCGCCAACTTCTACCCGGCCGACATTACAAAGGAGGAATTCGAGCAGGCGATCAGCGGCGGTGGAGCGCGAGCGGATTCGCTGCGAAGTCTCTACACGCTGGTACGCCGAGACTCGTCAGGCGCGCTCACGCCGGTTCCATACCACGTCGCGTTCGCCGGCCACGTCGAGCGCGCGTCGGCGAAGCTGCGCGAAGCTGCGGCGCTCGCTGCCGATCCAGGCCTCAAGCGTTACCTCGAGCTGCGGGCTCGCGCACTGGAGACCGACGACTTTCAGGAAAGCGACCTCGCCTGGATGGACATGAAGGACAATACGATCGAGGTCGTCATCGGCCCCATCGAGAATTACGAGGATCAGCTATTCGGCTATAAGGCGGCGAACGAGACCTTCGTTCTCGTCAAGGACCAGGAATGGAGCGCGCGATTGTCCCGTTACTCGGCCATGCTTCCGGCGTTGCAGCGCGGCCTGCCGGTACCGGCAGCGTACAAACGTGAGCGCCCCGGCACCGACTCGGATCTGAACGCCTACGACGCGGTGTACTACGCCGGCGACGCGAACGCCGGATCCAAGACCATCGCGATCAACCTTCCTAACGATGAGCAGGTACAGCTGCGCACGGGCACCCGTCGCCTGCAGCGGAAGAACGCGATGCGCGCCAAGTTCGATGCGATTCTGGTACCGATAGCCAATGAACTGATCGCTGCGGACCAGCGCCGAAACGTCACGTTCGATGCGTTCTTTGCCAACACGATGTTTCACGAAGTGGCGCACGGCCTGGGAGTAAAGAACACGATCGACAACAGCGGCACGGTGCGGGAGGCGATGAAGGAGCGCGCGTCGGCGCTGGAGGAAGGGAAGGCCGACGTGCTGGGGCTCTACATGGTGAGCACGTTGCACGACCAGGGAGAGCTCGGCGATGCGGAGTTGATGGACAATTACGTCACCTTTCTCGCCAGCATCTTTCGCTCGGCACGCTTCGGTGCTTCGAGCGCGCATGGCAGGGCAAACATGGCCCGGTTCAATTTCTTCGAGGAACGGGGTGCATTCTCTCGCGATTCGAGCGGCACCTACCGAGTAGACATGGCGAAGATGCGCGAGGCAATGAACGCCCTGTCGGAGCACATCCTGCGCCTGCAGGGTGACGGCGACTATGCCGGCGCGTCTGCATTCATGGAGCAGCAGGGACAGATCGGCCCCGAGTTGCAGCGATCGCTCGACCGTCTTGCGACCGCCGGCATTCCAGTAGACATCGTTTTCGAACAGGGTATGTCAGTCTTGCAAGGCACGGCACCCTGATCGATGCTAACTTGTGTGTCGCGCCTGAGGATTGCATAGTCATGCAGTGCGATGAGTGACCTTCACCCGACCCTGTATACACACCCGCCGCGCGCAGAAGCTGGAGCGCGTCGTGGAGGGCCGTCGCTGGAGCGGCGGCTTCCGCTGCTCATCGCCGGCATTCTCACCGTCGCCGTGGGAGCGCTGCTTTTAGCTATCCACGGCGAGCTGCAGCGAAGCGAGCTCGAAGCGGCCCACGCGCGGCTGGTGAGCGGAACTACTCAGCTAGGACAGCTGGTGGACCAATCCGCTCGTGTCGGCATTCAGAGGTATGCGGAGGCTGCGCAGTCTCCCGTCTTTCGCGCCTTTGTCGCAAACCGGGGCGGCTCCGCGAGCGACACCGTTCGGGCTCAGGCTCTGCTTTCCAGCTTCGGAGAGGTCGAGGGGCGCTATACAGCGATCGTCGATCACGCCGGCGAGGTGATCCTCGCGCTTGGCTCTCACCCCGACACAGTTGCGACACCGACCAGCGAGTTCATGGCCGGCCTCGATGCGGAGGATTCGGTGGTTTCGGGCGATCCGGTGATCATTGGATCACATGCGTATACGAAGACGGCAGCGCCGATCATCGCGAACGGGCAGGTACGCGGCGCGCTGATAAGATTGTCTCGAATCGGATCCACCCCGGAGACCAACGAGACCATCCGCCGGATAGCCGACCCCCGCGCCAGCGTCTACCTGAGTCATTTGCGCAGCGGCCTCGTCATACGAACGAGTGGAGAACCGGTAACTCCCGATTTCAGCGTTGGCGACACCAACACCGTTTTTCTCACTGAGTCCGCTGGCCGCACGATGCTCGGAGCTCGATCCGTTTCGATCAACTCCGACTGGCGCATCGTGGCGCTAGTGCCCCGCGACATGGTCCTGGCTGCCTCCTCGCCTCTATTCAACCGGCTGGTTGTTGCCGGTATCGCCATTGTACTCGTCGGAACGCTCATCGGGTGGTCGGCCAGCCGGCAGATCACCAAGCCCTTACTTCGCGTGACCGAGGCCGCCGAGGCTCTCGCCGCAGGCGATTACGAGCAGCGCCTGGCCCTGGCTCGGCAAGATGAGATCGGCCGGCTGGCTGCAACATTCGATGTAATGGCGCACCGCATCACCGAAGCGCGGAATCGGACCGATGCGGCGCGATCGGAAGCCGAAGCCGCCAACGCAGCCAAGAGCAGGTTTCTCGGCACCATGAGCCACGAGATCCGGACGCCGCTCAATGCGATCATCGGCTACACGGAATTCCTGCTCGTCGGAATCGGCGGGCAGATCGGCCCGCAGCAGCGTGCCTACGTGGACCGAGTGCAGACGAGCGCGCGCCACCTGCTGGCTCTCGTGTCCGATCTGCTCGATCTCTCCGGTATCGAGGCGGGGAGGCTGCGTGTGCACTGCTATCCAGCGCCGCTCAGGGACGCCGTTCAAGACGCTGTAGACGTACTCGAATCGGAGGCGCAGCAGCGGGAGATTTCGATCGGGGTGGATTGCGACGAGTCGTTATGGTATCGCGGCGATCCGCCGCGGCTCCGGCAGGTCATCATCAACCTGCTGTCGAATGCGATCAAGTTCTCGGAGCCTGGCGAGCAAATCGACGTCCTTTGCGCCACTGCCCACCAGGCCGACCCATCGCTCGTGGAAAGTGGAGAGCAGGCTTGGACGACGGTTACGGTACGTGACACCGGGATCGGCATACCGCCTGACAAGGTGGCGCTGATCTGGGACGCTTTCGTTCAGGGGGACGACAGCCGCACGCGCAAGCACGGTGGAAGCGGCCTGGGCCTGACGATAAGCCGGCGCCTGACCCGGCTGATGGGTGGCGAAATAACGGTGACCAGCGAATTGGGTAAGGGCTCCGAATTCACCGTATGGCTCCCGGCCGCCGCAACGGACTCCGTGCCGACGGCGGTGACGGCCGCCTAACGGCCTCTGGAGATCGCCCGCCGGGTGAAGATGCGATCGCCGAAGCTGGAGTCGTCGCCGTTGGCCGCGTTGGCGGCGGCGCTGAACACCACCGAGTCGCCTGAAGAATCGGGTGCCGTCCATGCCAACGTCCACCGCGCGCTGTCCGGGGCTATCGGCTCCGCTCCTTCTACTGTGTGGATGGCGTAGGCGACGTTCGTCACGCTGTCGTAGACAACTCTCGCGCGCGCATCCTTGGACCGCCACCTTCCCGCCTGGCTGCCGCCCGATGTGCGCGCGGAGAGCTGAAAGCCGCCGGCCTCCAACTCCTCATCGTGGAGCGACACCGTTATGAGATAGGTGCGGCCGGGCTCGAATCTGTCCGGCACGCCATGAAGAACGAGCCCCGGCGCGTCAGCAACGACCGGGGCGTCCATGTGGCAGGTCACGCACGTAGGCTCGCCGAAGTCGCCGGTGAATCCAGGCGGTGGCCCATCGCGATAACGCGCTTCCGAAGCCACCACCAGCGGCGCCGCCGCCACAATAAGGGCGGCGGCCGTGCTCACCCATCTCACGGAATCGGCTTTCCCGCTGCTTCCATTCCCCCAACGTCGGCGCGGCCGAGGGTGTTCTCGTCAGTGCCGAACCAGATGGTGCCGGTGGGCTTGTGGAAAACCATGTGCCTTACGGCGCCGCCGCCGCTCTCGATCGGCGTAACGCTGAAGAACTGTTCGGTGGCAGGATCAAAGCCAACCAGGTTGTTCGGCTTCGGTCCGGTCTCGACGAACCACAGGCGATCCTTGTCATCGACGGTCATCGCGTAGGGCTGCGACTCGGCCGCGCCGGGCGCGCGCCATTCCTTGAATTGCTGCGTAGCCGGATCATAACGACCCAGGTAGCCGCCGGCATAGTCGACGTACCAGATCTTGTCGTCCGATGTGATGGCAATGCGCCGACCGCGCGTCTCAGAGCGAGGTTGCGTGATCTCGGTGATCGCCATCGTGACCGGGTCCACCTTCGCCAGCTTGTTGGTGTTGAAAAGGTTCGCCCACACGGTGCCTTTCGAATCGACTTCGATCCCGTACGGCCGCGCGCGCGGCGATTGTACCTTTGCCAGCTTCACCTCGCCTGACGACGGAGTGAACCGCCCGATGTAGTTGGCGCCCTGCGCCGTAAAGAACATCTGGCCGTCCTTCCCGAAGATTAGCGTGTGCGGGTCGCGCACCGCGGTGTCCGGCATCGGAAACGTCACGATCCTACCTGTCGCCGGATCGAGCTTGCCCAGGTTTCCGACGCGATTGCCGGTATACCAGACCGTGCCCTTGTCATCGACAATCAAGTTGTGAGGACCGGCGCCTGACTCGAGATCGTATTTCTTGAACTCGGCGGTCTGGGGATCGAAAACGGCGACGTAATGCGTACGCTGGCCCACGAACCAGACCTTTCCGTCAGGCGCGACGTACGGATCGCGCGGGCGCGAATCTTCGTATGGTACTTCCCATTCCTGGATCTCCACCTGCTGTGCGGCAGCGCCAAGCGGAGCCGCTAGGGCCAGCAACGCGACGAACGTACGCGCGTATGGGGACATGATCTTTTTCTCCTGGCTTTGGTTCAGAACCTTAATACGCGGGCCGCGCGCAATCGGTTGAGGATCGCGCGGCGCGCCGGAGGAAGCCACTCGCTCCCCGAGCTCGACCCCGACCGGGCGACCCTCGACCCCCGACACCCGACCCACGACCCCCGAACTACTCTCCCCTGAACCGGTACCCTGCCTTCCGCACGGTAAGGATGTGCTGCGGTACCGCCGGATCGGGCTCGAGCTTTCTGCGAAGCTCGGCGATGTGCGTATCTACGGTACGGCTGACTACCACCGCACGGTGACCCCACACTTCGCGCATCAGCTCCTGGCGGCTGGCCACTGCTCCCGCCCGCTGTATGAGCGCGAGCAGCAGATCCAGCTCCATCGGGGTCAGACTCACCGGATCGCCGGCGCGCGTTACCGACCGGGATGACGGGTCGACTTCAACGTCGCCAAACCGCTTCCACGATTCCTCGCTCGCATTCGGCGAGCGCGACGTGCGGCGAAGCAGCGCCTCGACCCGAGCCAGCAGCTCGAGCACCCCGAACGGTTTGGTCACGTAGTCATCGGCGCCGATACGAAATCCCATCACCTTGTCCGCTTCCTCGCCGCGGGCGGTGAGGATCAGCACGGGCTGTGTGAAGCCACCGGAGCGCAAGGTTCGCAGCACACGGTAGCCATCCATGCCAGGAAGCATCAGATCGAGAATCATCAGATCCGGTGCGCTCTCGCGCGCCCGCGCCAACCCCGTCGGCCCATCTTCGGCGAGTTCGACCTTGTAGCCCTCGATCTCGAGGTTGTTTCGCAATCCGAAAGCGAGATCGGGATTGTCCTCGACCAGCAGAATCTGCGTCACGTTCGTGCCTCCTCCATGGTCGCGGCTACTGCCGCCGCTCGTCCTTTCGGTAGAGGGCTCGCATTCGGCAGTTCGACGATGAATCGTGAGCCACCACCCGGTGCATCCTCTATCCACGCTCGCCCGTGCTGCAGCAGCACGAGTTCCATCACCACCGACAAGCCGATTCCGCTCCCGGCGACCGCTGAGCCGGCGTCACGTTCCAGCCGATAATACGACTCCCACACCCGGCGGCGGCTTGCCACCGGAATACCCGGTCCCTGGTCACTTACCTCCAAGCGAGCCCATTCCCCGGCCGAGCGGACATTGACCGTAACAGTTTGCGCTGCAGGCCCATACTTCACCGCGTTGTCCAGCAGGTTGAGCAGGACCTGACGCAATGCCCCTGCGTCGGCGACCGCCTCCACTCCCTCCTCGAGCTGCGATTCGAGCGTCGCCTGACGAGCTCTGGCGAGCGGAGCGAAGCCTTCGAGCACTTCGCGCACCTGAGGCGCCATCGCCACCGGCGCCGGATTGAGCGTCACCATCCGTCGCTCGGCGCGCGAGAACTGGAGTATGTTCTCGACGAGGTGCGTCAGGCGGCGGGCCTCCTGATCGATGATCTGCAGCGACCGCACCCGTTCGTCCTCGTTACGCACCCGGCCGAGCAACAGCGTTTCGGCAAACATTCGCACCTGGGCCAGCGGAGTACGCAGTTCGTGCGACACACCGGCGACGAAGTTGGCGCGGAGCCGGGCCAGATCCCCTTCCCGGCGTAGCTGGGCGACGCCAATTCCCGACAGGAGAATCGTTATGCCAAGGACGCCGAACAACAGCGGCATGTGCGAACGGGGCAAGCCGCCGATGACGAGCGATTCGGCCAGATCGGGGCGGAGCGTCACCTTCGCCGAGGCAGCGCCGAACGACCCTATGATGTGGTCTCCGGAATACGGTGATTCGTACGACATGGCGGTGGCCCAGAGCTCCCGCCCATGCTCGTCGGTTACGGCCACCGAAAGCAGTGAATCGTTAGGAATGCCCTTGGTCAGCGCCGGCGGAAGCAGCGGATACTTTCGCAGTAGCATGGTGAAAAGCGGCGCGGCGAACTGCTGGAGACAGAGGGGGAAGCCGTATGCCGCCACCTGCCGCTTATCCGAATCCCACTTCACCTGATAGGCCAGCGCGCGCGGCACCTCGTCCACCGTACCGAAGATCGCCGCATAGCTCCAATCCTTCGTGTATTCACGTGCCGCGTGGTGCGGTACGGTATCGCGAATCCATGCGGCCACCGCTTGCGCCGGAGCGTGCCCGTTGCTCGTGAAAGCACCATCGCGCAGATCGAGGCGGAAGAAGAACTTGAGCGAGTCCGCCTCACACCGCAGCCCGGCGAGATCCTTGGAGTCGAGAATGGAAGGGGGTGGAAGTTCTTTCCCAGGGGGGAGCGGCTTGTGATGAGCGAGCGGCTCGAATACCCAGATCAGCGTGTTGTAGAGCACTTCCTTGGAGCCGGCGGCGAACTCCCAGGCTGCGAAGCTGGCGTAATCGCGCAGCGTTCGCTCAGCCGTTTCCCGGTGCGACGTCTGCGAGCGCCAGGCATCCCAGGCCAGGATGGATGCCAGCGCCGCCGTGCACACCAGAATTGCGATGAGCGACGTCGTGTTGGGACGTGAGGGACGACGAATCGGAAGCCGGGCCATGCTAACACCTTACGGCGAGGACAAACGCGCTCTGAAAGCTGCACCCTCCACGCTAACCGATGTATGGGGTAGCGGTCAGAATCGTGTCAAGGAATGTTCCTCGCGAGTCCCGTCTTTCGGTTGGGTGGCTGTGCTGCCCTTGAGGGCCGGCTGGCCCGGGCAGAGATTCATTCCTGACGCCACCTAGTCTTCCCGCCAAAGCCGCCCTGATATTCAGCCGCTGGACGGGACCGGATCGGTGGGACGCGACCTGCCACACCTTCTGCTAACGACGGATGCTCGGACGGATCTGCGCCGCCATAATCGCCCGCGAGCTCAGAGCGCTGAAGCGCGAGATCGAAGCATACCCGACAGAGGAATCGATCTGGCTTCTGCCATCGGGAATCGCCAACTCCGCTGGTACGCTTGCCCTGCACTTGATAGGCAATCTGCAGTATCTGATCGGCACGCAACTGGGCAACACCGGCTACGTGCGTTACCGGGAAGCCGAGTTCGCGACGCGAAACGTGAGCCGGGAGGATCTACTTAGAGGAATCGAGGAGACGATTGCCGTCGTCGAAGCCGTCCTGCCATCGGCCGGCGAAGGTCGCATGGCAGAGACCTATCCAATCGAGGTGGCAGGCGTGCGGGTGCGCACGGACGATTTTCTCGTGCACCTCTGCGCCCATCTGGCGTACCACCTTGGGCAGGTGGATTACCACCGGCGGGTGCTCGCGGCGCCTGGTACGGTCGGCACAATGACGATCCCGGACCTGGTTACCGCTCAGAGGTCCACTGACTGAGCCGGCCCGACGCCTTTCCGTCCCGACTGACTCCCAGCCATATTGCCTTCCCCACTTCTCCTCCGAGTTGCAACATGTTGCATTTCGTCCGCCGCCCGCCGGTGCTTGCCTGGCTGACCCTTCTTGTAGTTGCGAGCCTTCCTGCCGTTGTCGCGGCGCAATCGGCTCCTCCCGCAGCCGAGCGACGCCAACGCGTCGACACGCTGCATGGCGAGGTGCGGTCGGACGACTACTTCTGGCTCCGCGAGAAAAGCGATCCCGCCGTGCGTGCCTATCTCGAGGCGGAGAACGAGTACGCCAACGCGCTACTCGCTCATACCAAGCCGATGCAGGAAACGCTGTACAACGAGATGCTCGGGCGAATCAAGCAGACCGACCTGTCTGTGCCTTACCGCGAAGACGGTCATTGGTACTACACGCGCACTGAAGAAGGAAAACAGTATCCGATCCTCGTGCGCCGGCGCGGCTCGATGGACGCGCCGGAAGAGATAATGATCGACGTGAACGAGCTGGCCAAAGGGCAGGAGTTCATGGCGCTCGGAGCCGGGACCGTGAGCGACAATGGCCACCTTTTCGCCTACTCCACCGACTCGACCGGATTTCGGCAGTATCTGCTACGCGTGCGCGATCTTCGGACAGGACGTGATCTGCCTGACCGGATCGAGAAGGTGGTTTCCGTAGCGTGGGCAGCCGACAATCGCACGCTGTTCTACACCACGGAGGACCATGCCAAACGTTCGTCGCGCCTCTGGCGCCACCGGCTCGGCGAAACGCGCGACTCCCTGCTGTACGAGGAGACCGACGAACGGTTTGGCGTCTACGTGGGGCGGTCGCTCAGCGACAGGTATCTCTTTGCCTATAGCGGAAGCCTGACGACGAGCGAGATCCGATTCATCGCCGCCGATGCGCCCAGCGCGGCATGGAAAATCATCGCTCCCCGCAAGCAGGACCGCGAGTACGATGTGAGCGACCGTGGTGACCAGTTCTACATTCGCGTGAACGACACCGGCCGCAACTTCAGGCTGGTGCGGGCGCCAATCGCCACACCTGACACTGGGCACTGGACGGAGGTGATTCCGCACCGTGACAGCGTAATGCTGCAGGATGCCACCGCCTTCGCCAATCACATGGTGCTCTACGAGCGGGCGAACGGACTGCCCCGGCTGCGCATTCGGCAGTACGCGTCAGGCGAGAGCGTCGACATCGCCTTCCCGGAGCCGGTGTACTCAGCCTTTCCGTCGGTCAATCGGGAGTATGACAGCAACGTGTTCCGGTACAGTTACCAGTCGTTGGTTACGCCGAGCTCCGTGTTCGATTACGACGTGAAGACGCGGAAGAGTACCTTGCTCAAGCAGCAGGAGGTACTCGGTGGGTACGACAAGTCGCAGTACGCCAGCGAGCGAACCTTCGCGACGGCGAGCGACGGTACGCGTATCCCCATCTCGGTTGTGTACAAGCGCACCACGCCGCGCGATGGCACCGCGCCGTTGTTGCTCGGCGGGTACGGTTCATACGGCTCGTCGAGCAACGTCGGCTTCTCGTCCAACCGGCTCAGCCTGCTCGACCGCGGCGTGGTGGTGGCCACCGCCCACATTCGAGGCGGCGGTGACATGGGAAAGGCGTGGCACGACGCCGGTCGCATGCAGCACAAGATCAACACCTTCACAGACTTCATCGCCGCGGCGGAGCACCTGGTGAAGGAGCGTTATGGTGCGCAGAACCGATTGGTGATCGAAGGCGGCAGCGCCGGCGGACTGTTGGTGGGGGCGGTGACCAACATGCGCCCGGACCTGTTCCGGGCGGTGGTATCGCACGTGCCGTTCGTCGATGTCATCAACACCATGCTCGACGAGACACTCCCGCTGACGGTGGGGGAGTTCGAGGAATGGGGCAACCCCAAGAAACCTGACGAGTACGCCTGGATCAAGCGGTACGATCCATACATCAATCTCGCTCGCAAGGCGTACCCCGCGATGTTGGTGAAAACGTCGTTCAACGACAGCCAGGTGATGTACCACGAGCCGGCCAAGTACGTGGCGCGGTTGCGCACGCTCAAGACCGATTCGAACCCGTTACTGCTGGTGACGAACATGGGCGCCGGGCACGGCGGCGCTTCGGGGCGCTACGACCGCTTGCGTGAGATCGCGCTCGACTACGCGTGGATGCTGGAGCAGATGGGAGCAGCGCGTGCGCCAACGCCATGACGTGGCCGCTCAGGGCGATTTTCCAGCACGAGCGCCTTGCGCCTAACGTGGTCTCAGTGCTCACCTACATTGAATTCCTCAGGCCATAGCCGCAGAAGTCGCGCAGGCGAATCGTCTCGCCTGGAATCGGGGGACGCGCCATCTGCGAAATCGGCGAAATCTGCGGTTAGCCGTTTCCGCTGTCGGCGAACCGTGATCGGAGGAAAATGAACAGCAACCGCAGATTACACAGATTACCTGATTGAAGAGCAACTATTGCGAGAGTTGCCTCCCGCCGTTCACTTTCCCATGTGAGCGCGCGGTGCCGATCACGGTTGGTTCAACGTTGCCACCCCACCTGCCGTACGTCGGGCAGCACCAGCGCTGGCGCCCGCCGTGACCTCAAATTTCTTGCGCCCGACGCCTCGATGAATCTGTCCGTCCACCTTTGGGCTGCCAGCGCCGCCTTTTTCGCCGCGGCCTCTCTTGCAGCGCAGCAGCCGGCAGCCGCCGCTGCCTCGGCCACCAGGCCCGAATTTCCCGCGCCGCCGCCCCCCGTCGATCCGCGCATTTTTCAGATAGTCGCCGACGCCTCACCGACTCGAATCGAGGCCCACATCCGCAAGCTGGCCGCATTCGGCACCCGTAACACCTTTAGCGATACCACTTCGACCACTCGCGGCATCGGCGCGGCCCGTCGGTGGATCAAAGCCGAGTTTGACAAGATCTCGGCAGCGTGCGGCGGGTGCCTCGAGGTGCGCTACCAGGAGGGGATGTCGGGTGAGGGCGAGCGGCGGGTAAATGTGGTGAACGTGATCGCCACGCTTCGCGGCACTCAGCACCCCAATCGATACGTCATCATGAGCGGCGACATCGATTCACGGGCCTCCAACACGTTCGATGGCGAATCCGATGCGCCCGGGGCCAACGACAACGCCTCGGGAATGGCCGGCGTCATCGAGGCCGCTCGCTTACTCACCAAGTACCGGTTCGGCTCCAGCATCATCTTCGTCGGGCTGTCCGGCGAGGAGCAGGGACTGTGGGGCGGGGAGCACATGGCCACCGCGGCCAAGGAAGCGGGGTGGGACATTGCCGCCGTGTTCAACAACGACATGATCGGCAACATCGAAGGTCTCGACGGCGTGATCGACAACACATCGTTCCGCGTGTTCTCGGAGCCCGTTCCGGTCGCCACTACCGAGGCCGAGCACAGGCGCCATCGATTCTACGGGGGGGAGGTCGACGGCCCGTCGCGCCAGCTCGCTCGTTATGTGGACCGCATTACCGACCTGTACTTCACCAACCTCGATGCGATGATGATCTATCGCCTCGATAGGTTCGGCCGGGGCGGCCATCACCGCCCGTTCAACGACCAGGGATTTCCGGCGGTGCGGATCATGGAGACGCACGAGCAGTACGAGCGGCAGCATCAGAATCTGCGCACCGAGAATGGCATCGCCTACGGCGACGTGATTGAAAAGGTGAATTTCCCATACGCGGCGACGCTGACCGCGGTTAACGCCGCTTCCCTGGCCGCGCTGGCCTGGGCGCCGCCGTCGCCCGACAGCGTGCAGATAGGCGGCGCCGTGCAGCGCTCGACGACGTTGGCGTGGGCGCCGGTAAGCGATCCGAATCTCGCCGGCTATCGCGTTTACTGGCGAGCGACCACTTCTCCGCAGTGGGAGCGCTCGCGGTTCGTCGGAAAGGTTACGCAGTTCACGCTCGAAAACATGGTGATCGACAACTACCTGTTCGGAGTCGCCGCGGTAGGCGCCAGCGGCAACGAAAGCGCCGTCGTCTTTCCATCCTCCCTGATCCCCCGCTCTCGATGAATCCTTCCCGTGTTCCTGGCTCCCTTGCCACCATCGCTGCCATCGTTGCCATGTCCGCTCTAACAGCCGCGCCACTCGCCGCGCAGGATGATGCGATGGAGCGAGTCCGAAAACTGTTGATGCTCACGCCGTTGATCGACGGACATAACGACTTGCCGTGGGCGATCCGCCAATCG
This sequence comes from Gemmatimonadaceae bacterium, assembly GCA_041743285.1. Classification (GTDB taxonomy): domain Bacteria; phylum Gemmatimonadota; class Gemmatimonadetes; order Gemmatimonadales; family Gemmatimonadaceae; genus JALZIF01. The sequence continues at coordinate 14,640 of JBGTNB010000352.1, read as the reverse complement.
GAGACGGCGCCGAAGGATGTGGCCGCCTACGACCTGCGCAAGCGCACGGCCGGCCATACCGACATAGAGCGGCTTCGCCAGGGAATGGTCGGCGCGCAGTTCTGGTCGGTCTACATCCCCTCGAGCTCGGTGGAGAGCGGGGCGGCCAAGATGCAGCTCGAGCAGATCGACATCGCGCTTCAGGTGATCGCGCGCTATCCCGATGTGTTCGAGCTGGCGCGAACCGCCAGCGACGTCGAGCGGATATTCGGCAGCGGAAAGATCGCCTCGCTGCTCGGCATGGAGGGCGGCCACGCAATAGAGAACTCGCTCGGCGCCCTGCGCGCCTTCTACGAGATGGGCGCTCGATACATGACGCTGACACACTCCGCCAACATCGACTGGGCCGATGCCGGCACCGACACGGCGCTGCATAACGGTCTGACGGGATTCGGCGAGGAAGTGATTCGCGAGATGAACCGGCTGGGCATGCTGGTAGACCTCTCGCACACATCGCCGGCTACGATGAGCGATGTGCTCAACGTGACGCGCGCGCCGGTCATCTTCTCGCACTCCTCGGCCCGCGGCGTAACGGAGCATGCGCGCAACGTTCCCGACTCCATCCTCACGCGGCTCAAGAGCAACGGCGGCGTGGTAATGGTGACGTTCGTTCCGCAGTTCATCTCCAATGCCATTCGAGACTGGGATGCAACGCAGTCCGCGCGCCGGGCCGAGCTCACCCGCCAATTTCCGCGTGACACCGCGCGCGTAATGCGAGACCTGAGGGCGTGGCGTCAGGCGAATCCCGTCCCCAGTTCGACGATGGCCGATTTGATCGCGCACATCGAGCAGGTACGCAAGGTCGCCGGCATCGACAACGTGGGCATCGGCGGCGACTACGATGGAATAAGCTCCACACCGGAAGGGATGGACGACGTCTCCTCGTACCCTGCCCTGTTCGCCGAGCTGGCGCGCCGCGGCTGGAGCGATGACGATCTGAAAAAGCTTGCCGGCGAGAACGTGCTACGGGTGATGCGCCGGGCCGAAGAAGTGTCCCGCATCATGCAGCGCGAGGGAGCAATGCCATCCAACGCTCAGCCGGCGCTTCCGGAGTAACGCCATGCCACTGGACGTGCCTGACGAAGAGTTCGCACGAATCGCCGCCGAGATAAGCAGCGACGACAGCCCGGTCGGCATCGACGCGAAGAAGACTCACATTCTGATTCTCCACAAACTGGAGTCGATCGAGGACCGGCTCGCCAGGCTGGAGGAAAGGCTCGAGACACGCGGGGAACGCCCTCGCTGATGCCGTTGCCCGCCGACCTGCTCGAGACGATGGCCACCAAGTCGCGTGTGGCCGAGTCTCGCGCGCGGTGGGATACGCGGTGGGATCTGCTGCGCACCGCCCTCCTTTGCCTGCTCTTCTCGGCGGCAGGGATCGCGCTCATTGGCGCGGCGTTGCACAGCACGGATCAATGGATCGGCCGCACCCTCTTCTGGGGCGGACTCGCACTCGGCAACTGCGGCATTATCTTCACGCTGCTGGCCGCCTATCGACGCGGAGAGCGTCGCGGCGACTGGTAGCCGGTTGGCCGGTCGTTCGTTGCGCCCGGCCCTGCTTTCCACGGACGAAAATGATGAATCCTGTTAGCTCACTAGCTCGTCGCGTTTGCCTGACGGCAGCTGCGATTACGGTTGCGTCAGCCGTCGCCGGTGCACAGCAGATTAGGGCCGTCGCGACCTTCGATTCGGCGGCCATTGCCTGGACCGACGGCTCGTATGTCGAGGCACTGACTCAGCTCGACCGGCTGCTCGCCGCGCCAGGCGGAGACGCCTTGCGTGATTCCGTCGCTCTCCTGACTGGTGAACTCTACCGCACTACGGAGATTGCGCCTGACGGCAGCAACGCACGCTGGAGCGCCGACGGCCGCCGAATCCTCATCGATGCGGGCATCGGCAAGCCACGCGCAACGACGGTGCTCGGAGCGCCCAGCGGGGCGGCCACTGTGCCGCAGACGATCGCCGGGGCGTTTGGCGCGGTCGTCTCTCCTGGCGGTGGCCGGATCGCTTTTCTGATCGTCGAGGAAGACGCCGAGCTGAGGGCGGCACGTGCGCAGCTGGATTCGTTGCTGAGTGGCACGGATGGGCGCGCAATGAACGAGCAGCGCGGCCGCATCGCTGCACTGGAGCGCGCGCGCACCAGTGTGGTCGAAAGAGCCTTCGACAGCGGACGGGATCGAAGGTTTCAAGCACCTGACGAGGTGATCCCGCCGCTGGTCTACGGGCCGGATGGCAGCTCGCTCTACGCGATCGCGCGCCAAGGAATGACAGTAGATGTATTCGCGCTCTCGGAATCGACTGCCCCGCGCAATGTGTCGCAACGCTCTGGCCCACGCTCTGGCTTGCAAGCTCTCTCCGGCGGAAAGCTGATGTATATGACCGGCCCGCGCGCATTTGCGATTCTCGATCCAGCCACCGGTCACGAACAGCCGTTCGATGGCATGGTGCCATCGCTTTCCGCCGATGGCTCGGCGGTCGTTTACGTCGCCATCAAGGGCGACACCAACAGCGTGAACGTCGTGCGGTTGGACAGCGTGACGACGTCAACGGCGTTTGCGTTTACCACCGATCCGATTTCGCGTCCGGCGATGGGAGCCGACGGACACACGATCGTGTTTCAGCAGATGCCGGATCACGATTGGGAGTTGTACGTGGTAAATCGTGACACGGCGAGACAGCGGCGCCTTACGAGAGAGATCCAGCACGATCTCTTTCCGCGCTGGGTGTCGAATGACCGCGTACTGTCCGTGCTCGGAGAGTCGCGTCATCGGCGGTCGTATCTGCTCGATCCGAATACCGGCGAGCGCACCCGCCTGTTTCACAACAATCTCGTGCGCACGGTCTCGATGGAGTACGAGTGGGTGCCGAGCCCCGACGGCTCGAAGGTGCTGATAGTGGCGGAGCGCGATGGAAACACCATTTCCCCGGAGCGCGGGGTTTACATGGTCGATCTGACGCAGAAGGTAGGTCTTAGCGATCTGCGCCAGCGTGTTGGCGCAATGCTGGCGACCGAAACGCAACTGCGCGAGCGCGGCAAGGCCATGTTCCAGCCGATCGAAGCGGCCGTGCGCGACGTCGTCGCCAACGTGTCGGTGGCGCGGATCTACGATGCCGCGCGGGTAGTGTATGGCTTCGGGTCGAAGTACATCACTCAGCCGGGTAATCGTCAGGCGATCGAATTTTACGAGCGCAAGCTGCGGGAGTACGGATACGAGCCGGAGCTGCAGTGGTTCGAACCCCGGCCCGGCGTACGCACGGCGAACGTGATCGCCACTCTGCGCGGCACGGTGAATCCGGAGTTGCTGTATGTAGTCAGCAGCCACTTCGATTCGGTGGAGGGCGGGCCTGGGGCCGACGATAACAGCTCGGGCTCGACGGCCTTGCTCGAGGCGGCGCGGGTTCTCGCCGGCCATCCGCAACCGGCGACGATCGTGTTCGCCTTCTTCACCGGCGAAGAGGCGGGCTTGCTAGGCAGCCGGGAGTACGTGCGCCGTTCGGTAGCGGCCGGCGCCAAGCTCGTTGGCGCCCTGAACAACGACATGGTAGGTTGGAGCGGTGACGCCCGGTACGACAACACCATCCGCTACTCCAACGACGGGCTGCGCGATCTGCAGCACGCAGCGGCGATCGGATTCACTGACCTCATCACATATGACGCTCGCTACTACAAGAGCACCGACGCCCACGCCTACTACGAAGCATATGGAGACATCGTCTCCGGTATCGGCTCGTATCCGATTCTCTCCAACCCGCACTACCACCAGTCGCACGACATTCTCGCGACGATAAGCCACCGGTTGGTGGGCGAAGTGAGCAAGACGACTGTCGCATCGCTCATGCTCATGGCATCGAGCCCGAGCCGGATCACCGGCATAACCGTCGCGTCGCGCAGCGGCAGCGAAGCGCGGGTGGAGTGGACCGCGTCGCCGGAAAACGGCATCCGATCGTACGAGGTTACCTATGGTCCCGCCGACGAGGCGCCACGCCGCACGCTAACGTCGACGGAGCCACGGGTTACGTTGACCGGCGTCGCCGCGGGATGGGTGGTGCGCATCAGAGCGGTGAGTGACCGTGGCACCAGCGGCTGGGATTGGGCCCGCGCTGACATTAAGTAGATGCTTGCGCTGCACGAACTTCTTCAGGAGACCCCCGAATGACTTCCCGCCTTCACCGCTCGACCATCGCGTTGGCAGTTGCGGTAGCTGGATCCGTACTTGGCTCGAGTACCGCCGGAGCACAACGTGAGGGCATTCCGATCGACGCGATCATGAGCGCGCCGTTCCCCACCAGCATGACCGCCGCTCCGGCCGGGGGCGCACTGGCATGGGTGCAGAACGACAAGGGCGTGCGCAACATCTGGGTCGCCGCACCGCCTGCCTATCAATCGCGACAGTTTACCAGCTATTCCGCGGATGATGGCCAGGACATTGGCGGCCTGACCTTCACGCTCGACGGGTCGACGCTGTTCTACGTGCGCGGCGGCGGCGCCAACCGTGCCGGTGATTCACCGAATCCGACGAGCGATCCGGCTGGCGTGGAGCAGGCGATCTGGCGTGTGTCTCTGAGCGGTGGCGCGCCGGCGAAAGTAGGTGCCGGAAGTGGCATAGTAGTGTCTCCGAAGGGCGAGAGTATAGTCTTCAGTCGACGCGGCCAGGCCTTTACCGCTCCGGTCGATGGGAGCAGCGAGCCCAAGCAACTCTTCACGGTGCGCAACGGCGCCGGCGGCTTCGCCTGGTCGCCCGACGGATCCAAGCTGGCGTTCGTGAGCAGCCGCGGCGACCACGCTTTCGTGGGCGTGTACGATCCGGCCGCAAAGAGCGTTTCCTGGATCTCGCCTAGCGTCGACCGTGATGGCAGTCCGGCGTGGTCGCCCGACGGTCGGCGGCTCGCCTTCATGCGTGTGCCCACATCTTCAGCGTTGAACATGTTCGCGCCAGCACGTGAAGGGAATCCGTGGTCGATAATGGTCGCCGACGTTGCGACCGGCAGCGCAAAGACCATCTGGGTCGCCGACAGCGGCGCCGGCAGCGTGTTCCGCGGAATCGTGGCCGAGGACCAGATCATGTGGGGAGCTGGCGACCGCATAGTCTTTCCGTGGGAGAAGAACGGTTGGACGCTGCTTTATTCGGTACCCGCGGCGGGGGGCACCGCTGTACGCCTCACGCCGGGTGAGTTCGAGGTCGAATACGTCACTCTGTCGCCTGACAAGCGCCACGTCATCTACAACAGCAACCAGGGCGACATAGAGCGCCGCGATCTGTACCGCGTCGCCGTTGCCGGCGGTCCCCCCACTCCCATTACGAGTGGCGACTGGATCGAGTGGCAGCCGGCGGTCGCCAGCGATGGTTCGACGATCGGATTCCTGCGCTCGAGTGCGACTCGGCCTGCCCACGCCATGATCCGCCTGGCAAGCGGCGAGGAGAAGCCGCTCGCGCCGCAGACCATGCTCCGCGACTATCCGGATAGATTGGTAGAGCCGACGTCGGTGATGATCACCGCCGCCGACGGAATGCAGATCCCCGCGCAGCTTTTTCTACCGCCTGACCTGCGCGCGGGTGAGCGCCGCCCGGCGGTAATGTTCTTCCACGGCGGCTCTCGCCGGCAGATGGTGCTGGGCTTTCATTACTCGGGCTACTACAACGGCACCTACGCCATGAACCAGCACATTGCGAGCAAGGGCTACGTGGTGCTGGCGGTCAACTACCGGAGCGGCATTGGCTACGGCATGAAGTTCCGCGAGGCACTCAACTACGGCGCGCGCGGGGCCAGCGAGGTGAACGATGTGTTAGGCGCCGGTCTTTACCTGCGCAACCGGCCGGATGTGGATCCCAATCGCATTGGCCTGTGGGGCGGCTCATATGGCGGATTTCTCACCGCCCAGGGTCTCGCCCGCGCCTCGGACCTGTTCGCCGCTGGAGTGGACATCCACGGCGTGCACGACTGGAACGTCGGTATCCGCACCTTCGTGCCTAGCTATTCGCCGAGTGACTCGTTGAGGAGTCTTGCGTTCAACTCGTCACCGATGGCGTACATTGACAGCTGGCGGTCGCCGGTGCTTGTGATCCACGGCGATGACGATCGCAACGTGAGCTTCAGCGAGACCGTCACGCTGGTGGAAGCGTTGCGCGAGCGGGGAGTTGAGGTGGAGCAGCTCATCTTCCCCGATGAGATCCACGGCTTTTTGCGTCACGCAAACTGGATCACCGCCTACCGGGCGACGGCGGATTTCTTCGATCGGAAGATGCCGGCGGGTGGGGGAGCGAGAACCGCCGGGCCGTCGGGGAACTGAGGAAGCAGATAGGCAGGGAGAGAATCTCGCGCCCAGAGGTTCTCTCCGGCCATCTGGATTCGGAGGAATGGCGCTCCGAAGCGGGCATCAATGTCGAGGTTTCTTTGAGATGAGACGGATCGGGCGGATGAGGCGGATTGATCGCTGCAAGTTCAACTTTTGACGATTGTTTCTAATTGCTCGCTAGCACACCATGCTGCGCTCCGGTCAGGGTGACTTCAGTTCCCGACGGAACGTGAGTACCCAGCCATTGTCGTAGCGCGACCAGGTATGCACGTCTTTTTCGACCAGGCGTAATGTCGAAGCGACGACGCCCTGGTTGAACGGCAACGCCTCGCGTGCAAGAGTGGGAACGAGGAGCCTGATGGAGCGTCCGGCCGCATCCAGCTCGCCAACGAGCAGCACACCCCACTGCCCGGGTGAATGGACACCGGAATAGTAGAGGCGGCGTTCTCGCGGATCATACCACAGGACGCCGTGTCCCGAACGCCCATCCGGTGAACTCTCATGCCATGTTAGGCTCAGGGAGTCCCCGACTAGCCGGTAGACTCGTGTGGCCGAGATTGCCGGAGCATCATGCGTCGGTCCCTGTAGTTGATAGCTCCATCGGCCTGCGAGATCGCTTAGTAACGCCCGGGCGGCGCGTTCCTGCGTAAGCGAGTCTGGCGCCTGAGTCTCAGCGCGTGAAGGATGAATCAGCAGTGTGACGCCGCAGACCAGGGGCAACAACGATCCAAACCAAAACCGGTTTACGCCGATACATCGAGGTAAGAGTAATCTCATTGCCAGAATATCACCTTGAGCCAAACCCCGACCCCCGACCCCCGGCCCTCGACCCCCCGCCTAGCCTAACTGATTCCGAGTTGAACGGCCCGTTCTACATGCCATGTGCGCCCTTGCCGCCGCAACGTCAGCTCGAGCGTTTCATAGGACATGATCGACCGATTGACACCCACCGGATATGTAGCCGTCACAGAGATCGTGGCCTGTTGTTCGTCGAATAGTGGCTCGGAGAGCAGGAGATAGACCGAACCATCGGTACGACGGTCGGAGATCACCGCGTCGAGTGAATCCGTCAATATTCGATTACGGTGCGACGGGCGACGGAGAGTCGTCCGCACTCCAGGCGCAGTGCCCGACTTGGCGAAGACGGGGTCGATTCGGAGGCTTATCCCGTCGTGGCGCGCGCTCACGAATCGCGCAGCCGCCAACTCGACATTCTGGATGTCGGTCGATTGCTGCGCGCAGGCAGGCTGTGGCGCGACGGCCGCGACGAATACGGCTGCGATTACCCAGGTTGTCCGCATACGAGCTAGAAAACTCACCTGATGAGTCTCACTCAGCGACGCTGTGGTACCCTGACGAACTTCACGCGGCGCATCCGGCTGTTCGTGACTTCGAAGCCAGTCACTTCGGCGCCGCTCCGCAGAAACTCGATCGTATACCCGCCGCCGAGAAAGGTGTCGTTGAAGACAAGACGGGCCGCGATGGGGTCGGTCGTGCCGGTGCGGAGCGAAAGACCGGAGTCGCTTGCTGTCACCACGTAATGCGCGTTCACGTCTTCGCTGAAGTATTCGCCAGCATAGCCAGCAAGCGAAGCCGGCGTGATCTCGGCGGGCTGCCGCCGTTCGAAAGTGGCCGGCCGGCCGCCTTCCAGATCGCGCATTTCGAAGCCCGCATTCTCGCCGCGGGCGAACGTCAGTTCGTTGTTGCCGACGCGGAACCGGTTCTCCGAGAGTGGGATGAGGGTTGGGCCGCCGTTTCGGCCGCCTATCAACTTTCCATCGCGCATGGTCAGCTCGATGACCTGGTGCGTCGTCGGCTGATAGTAGACGCCGGCTCGCCGTTGCAGTACCGAGGCGGATACCGGCACCCCCCGTGGTGGCACTTCCCGGGCATTGGCCGCAAGCGCGCTACCGAGATATGCGTCGGCTACACCATCCGCCAAAGCTCCCGGATTCGCCGTTGACGCATTGCACGCGATGGCGATAGCCAACCCGTGCTGGGGAAAGCGGCCAACGTAGCTCCGATAGCCGGCGTCGGCACCGCCATGTCCCACCACAGGCGCCCCACGGTACCGGCCGGCCGACAGGCCAAAGCCGTAGTCGATGGTGTCGCCACTCGTCAGGCGGCCTGGTGCCTCCATCTCGCGGAACAGGGCGCTGTCTCCCACGGTCGGGCGTTCGAGATTCGCCTCCCACTTGAGAAGGTCGCCGACGGTAGTGAACAGGCTCGTTGCGCCGTACGTGTCGAAGTTGGGTATGCTCACCCGCCAACCATCCCCGCGCCGCGCATAGGCCGAGGTGCGACCCGGCACCAGCATCGTATAGTCATCGTGAAAGTGCGTCTTCGTCATCCCTAGAGGCTTGAAGATCCTCTCATCGGAGAAATCGCGAAGGGACTTGCCGCTGACCCGCCTCACGATCAAGGCAAGCAGTGTGTACCCCGTGTTGCTGTACACATACTCGGCACCCGGTGTGAAGTTGAGGCTCCGCTGGCGCGACGCGATGTCCAGAACGTCGGCATCGGTGATTCGATTCTCCTCGAAGCGGCCGCGCGCCAGCCGGAGCAGCGCCCACTGGTCGCGCAGTCCGCTGGTGTGCGTCAGCAGATGACGAATCGTTATGGGCGTGCCGTAGTCCGGAATCTCCGGGACATACTTCCGGATGTCATCATCAACTGAAAGCTTGCCGTCGCGTGCCAGCAGCATCACCGCCATCGCGGTGAACTGCTTGGAGACGGACGCGACATGAAAAATCGATGACGGCGTTATGGGAGTACCGGTCTCCATATTCGCCATTCCGTAGCCGCGCTCGTACAGCACCTCACCGTTCCGGCTCACTCCAAGCGCGCAGCCGGGACCGTCGGCGTCGTTGTTTCGCCAGGCCTCGAATAACCGATCCACCATTCTCGATGTGGTATCCGGAACTTGCGACGCGGCCATTCCTGGCGCGGCGACCGCACCGGCTAGAACGAGTACCCATTTTGCGAACATTACGACTCCTATTGTCTTCGAACGAGTTATGGAGCTTCCGAAGCATGTTTTTTTTGAACCACAGAGGGCACAGAGGACACGGAGGACTGCCGCTCCGTGAATACGCCGCCACCTCCGCTTGACTTCCGTTCCTTCAGCCGCATGGGGTAGAGGCGATCAGTCCAACCGAAGTCCGCGACTGAATCGCCAGACGACAAAGAGATCAAGATTGCAGCGTGGTTAGACAGCCGCTGAGAACTCGGTGTTAGGCATCGATAACCAACTGTGCTCTGCGTCCTCTGTGTCCTCTGTGGTTCAATCCTCACCCACCCGAATTATCGGAAATCATGAAAACTTACGAAAACATCACTAACGCCAGCCCGATCGCCGCCGGAATAGCCTGGACATAGAGAATCTTTCGACTCGCCGTCACGGCGCCAAAGATGCCGGCAACCACTACGCAGGCGAGAAAGAATATCTTCACCGACGTACCTTCGGCGCCGAGAGTCAATCCCCAAACCAATCCGGCGGCCAGAAAGCCGTTGTACAGCCCCTGGTTGGCCGCGAGAACGCGCGATTGGGCAGCTGCTTCCTTCGTCAGGCCAAACGCCCGCAGCCCGGCGGGCTTGTCCCAGAGGAACATCTCGAGCACGAGGAAATAGACGTGCAGCAATGCAACGACACCCACCACGAAGTTCGCGGCTGAAGTCATTTGCACACTTGTCTTGAAGGTTGCGGAAACCGATTGCAGCAGAAGTTTTTCGACGTCTGCTCGTCACGATAATCGGCGACGCGCGGGTCGGATGCAAGACGGTGATCTACAATCGACTACCCGCCAGTTTTCGTCCCCAATGAAACCAGCGCCGAGGAGTCGTAAGTACAGAGGGTGGGGTCAACAGCATTTTTACCGCAGAGGACGCAGAGGGGCGCAGAGGACAGCAGGGGGCATTCGCATGCGGTTTTCGCTCAATGCGCGAGTGAACAAAGTCGTTCTCTTTTCTTCTCTGACATCCTCTGCGCCCCTCTGCGTCCTCTGCGGTAAAAAAATGCGAAGCCTCGAGTTACAGCGATGCCACTAGCGCGCCGCAGCCGCTCAAAGCTTGCCGCTACTTCACTGCCAGCTCACCGTCTCGCTGTTTTCCTGTGTGCGAGCCTGGCAGCGTCATGCGAGCAGCGACTCGAGTGGAAAGCGGCGACGCGGCTCGTTCAGAGGCTTCCACAGATCGCCAACCTCGGCGACGCGATCGGGAACCGTGTGAACTGTGAAGTCATCGATGTCGATCCCGGATTCTATCTCCTCCCACGTCACCGGCGCCGACACGGTGGCACCGGCCCGCGGCCGCGGCGAATAGAGCGACGCCAGCGTGCGTCCCCACGCATTCTGGTTGTAGTCCACCAACACCCGCCCCGCCGGGCGCTTGGCGATCCGATACTCGGCGGTGATGAGGCGGGGCCGGTGCCGGGCGAGCACCTTCGCGAACTCCTTGGCTACCGTCCAAACCTGCTTCTGCGTGGGTCCGCGCTCGATCGGCACGTAGACGTGAATCCCCTTCGACCCGGTGGTCTTGGCCAGCGCCGGCATACCTAACGCGTCGAGCGCCTCGCGCACCAGCAGTGCCGTCTGACGAACGGCGTCAAAGCCGGCGTCAGGCACGGGGTCGAGATCGAAATGGAGATAGTCCGGCCGGTCCACATCATCGCAGCGCGCGTACCACGGGTTGAGATCGATGCAGCCGAGATTCACGATCCAGAGCAGGGCCGCCAAATCCTGCACCATCGGAAAATGAATCACGCTTCCCGATTCATGCGTAATGGAACAGGTCTCCAGCCATTCCGGATGATGACTCGGCACCCGCTTCATGAAGAAATGCTTGCCATGAATACCGTTGGGATACCGCTTCATCACCATCGCGCGGTCGGCCAGATGCGGCAGCAGCACCGGCGCCACCGCCGCGTAGTAGCGCAGCAGATCGCCCTTGGTTATCCCCTCCTCCGGCCAATAGACCTTTTTCAGGTTGGTCAGGCGCACCAGCTGCCCGCTGGCCCGCACCTCGGCGTCTTTCCGGTCGAATGGAATCTCGACGCCGACGACGGACGGCACCGATGCCGCGGGCTTCCTCTTGGCGCCGCGAGAACCCCGCGTTCGGGTTTTGGGTCCCATACACGAGCCTAATGGAAACTTTGAGCCACCACCGAACGATTCCCGCGGTGGCCGTGTCTACCCATGTGACCAATGGAACGGATCGCAATCGCCCTTGAGGCAGCCGGCGCGTTGGACGAGCCCATGATGATCGAACGCGTCCTCGCCGGCGATGCCAAGGCTGGGAGGGAGCTGTACGATGCGCATGCGCCGCGTGTCTACCGGCTCGTTTTCCGGCTGGCGGGGGATCCCGATCTGGCGAGGGAGCTGACGCAGGAAACGTTCGTTCGGGCCTTTTCGCGGCTCGGGGACTTTCGCGGCGACGCGGCGCTTTCCACCTGGATTCACCGGATTGCGGTAAGCGTCGCTCTAAACGGCATGCGCAAGGTCAAGCGGTTCCGCGCACGAGAGGCGCCGATCGAACAGGCGGAGTCGATTGGGGTCCGGCAAGGTGATATCGATCCGGATCTGCGGGAACAGTTGGCCCGTGCGATCGACGCACTGCCGGAGACGCTGCGGGTGACGCTGGTTATGCACGATGTGGAAGGGTACACGCACGGCGAAATCGCCGCGGCGCTCGAGATTCCTGAAGGTACTTGCAAGACCCGATTGTCCGCGGCGCGTGCCCGGGTTCGCCTGGCACTGGCGCCGTTCAGAGAGGAATAGGAACCATGCACGAACAAGACGAGCTGGACGAAGGACTGCGCGCGGCACTCCGCGCATACCGGCTGCCTCCGGAGCCTCCACTCGACGAGATGTGGCGGGCCATCGAGGCGGGGCAATTCGGCGTCAAAACGTCCGAGCGCCGCACATTTTGGCACCGCGCGCCGGGTTGGATGGCGGCGGCAGCCACGCTGGTGCTCGGCGTCGGAATCGGCCGGTACGCGGTGCCGTCGCAGAGCGAAGCGCCGGTGGCAATTCAGGCCGCTGACGTCCGCCGTCCCGATGCACCGCCAGGCCGCGGGATGGTGCTCCATGACGCGCAACTAGATATCCCATACGAGGTTGCAACAAGCAGATACCTTGGCCAGACGGCTGCGCTGCTCATCGCGCTCCCGGGCGAAGCGCGCACCGGGCAAGTAGGTGCTCAGTTCGCCGCGCAGGCTCGCGACCTCTTGCAAACGACCCGGCTGCTGCTCGATTCACAGGCCGGCGATGACCCTGATCTGCGGGCACTGCTCTCGGATCTGGAACTGGTGCTGGCGCAGGTCGCCAGCTTGCGGTCGGCGCGTGACCGCGAGGAGCTCGACCTGATCACCGGTGCGCTCGAACAGCGCGACGTTTTGCCACGGCTGCAGTCGGTCGTGGCGCAGATTCCCTACGGTGACGACTGAGGAGACTTACATAATGAAAAAGTGGCTAGCCGCGGCGGTCGTTGTCGCCGCACTCGTTCCTCGGGCGGACGCGCAAGACCCGCCGCCCCGGCCCAAGCCCGTGCCAGCGCCGGAAGTGCGGGTGCGCCCCAACGTCAACATTGATGTGAGGGAGCTGGAGGAGCACGCGAGGGAAATGGCCGAACGGGTCCGGGAGAATATCGACGTCGAGGAGCTGGAGTGGCGCGCCGAGGAACTGGCCGACCGTGTCCACGACTTCGATTTCGACTTCAACTTCGACTTCGACTTCGACTTCGATCACGATTTCGATTTCAATCACGATTTCGAATTCAATCACGATTTCGACTTCGATCACCAGAGCGTTCAGGAGCAGATCCAGTTCGAGTTGGAAGGGGCGCAGGAGCATATGAGAGACGCGCAGCGCGACATGCAGCATCAGCTGCGCGACTTCGAGCGTGAATGGCGAATGGGCGCTTTCGAGCATATCGAGCCGACAGTGACCGTGGCCATGGAGAATGCGCAGCACGCGCTGCAGGGGATAGAGTGGTCCGGTGCCGCAGACCTCGCCGACATAACGCTTCGTGGGGTGGCCGGCCGCTTCGAGAACCGCGCCTCAGGCCCGCGGGCGGCGTGGGCTCCGAGCGATCCCGCCGATTCCCTCTACCGCCTGGCGAGAGAAGTCTTGAATCGCGGGAACTATCGCCGCGCGGCCGACCTGTTCCGCGACATTTCTGAGCGTTACCCGAGCTCACAGTACTCGCCTGACGCTCTTTACTGGGAAGCTTTTGCGCTTTACAGAATCGGCACGCCTGCTGAGCTCGAGCGTGCGAGAACGGTGCTCGAGACGCAGCGGGCTCGTTATGCGGACGCCTATGCGCGCAGCGACGGTGCGTCCCTGGCACAGCGCGTAGCCGGCGCGCTCGCTCAGCGCGGTGATCGTTCTGCAAGAGCGGAGATCACATCGGCCGCCGGTCAGCAGGGCACGTGCGACAAGGAGGATCTGGCGGTGCGCGTCGAGGCGCTGAACGCGCTTTCGACGCTCGACTTCGCCGCCGCGCGCCCGATACTCGAGCGCGTGCTCAACCGCCGGGACGACTGCACGGTAGGCCTGCGCAAACGCGCCGTCTTCCTGATCGGCAAACAAGCCGACGCCTCTTCAGCGCCCCTGCTGGCCAGCGTCGTACGCAACGAAACCAGCCCCGAGGTGCGCAACGACGCCATTCTCTGGCTATCGCGGGTGCCGGGCGATGAGACGGTAACCATGCTCGACGAGTTGCTCCGCACAAGCACCGACGAGCGGGTGCAGCATACCGCGTTGCGCGCCCTGGCCGCGCACGAGTCGCCGCGAGCGCGTGCAATCGTGCGCTCTACGGTCGAGCGGCAGGACGCTCCGGAGAAGCTTCGCGAGTCCGCCCTTTCCGCTCTGCTGCGCGGTGAGCCCGGCGCCGAGGATGCCGCTTTCCTCCGCGGTCTCTACCCACGGCTGCAGAGCGAGCGGCTGAAGAAGTCGGTAGTGCGCCACGTCGGCTCCATGGGCGGCACGGAGAATCACGCTTGGCTCATGACCATGGCTCGTAACGGACAGGAGCCAATGGAGATGCGGTCCGAAGCTCTTGGCCGCGTCGGACGGTCCAAGGACGTGAGCATGCGCGAGCTTGTGTCCTTGTACGATGCGCTCGAGGCTCGCGAGCTGCGCGAGCAGCTTATCAGCGTATACGGGCGGCGCAAGGAACCCGAGGCGACGGACAAGCTCATCGACATCGCCAAGACAGGAACGGACCCGCGGCTCCGCCGCCTCGCCATTTCCGCACTCACGCGCAAGAACGATCCGCGCACGACTCAACTGCTTCTGGAGATCATCGAG
>JBGTNB010000351.1:0-1880 GCA_041743285.1 Gemmatimonadaceae bacterium | reverse complement strand
ATCGCCTTTTGCCAGTGGACGACCTTCAGCGGCTCGTACGTGGCGTTGAGCAGGAGCGTTTGCTCCATAAAGCCTGTGTCATTCTAGCCGATAATTCGATAACCCGGATGAGACGCGCGCTTCATACCAGTCTTGTAATCGCTGTCGCGGCGCTCTCGGCCGCGTGTGCGACCACAGGAGCCACACCGGCGCCGTTTCCCAGGCCTCATACCCCCGCGCCGGTCGCCGGCGCTCCTGCGAGCCCCAATCCGAGCCCCCGGGCCCCCGCCGGAGGCCCCTCGAAGGCCCATGGCGCCTACGAGGTCACGGGCACCGCACTCAGGCTGCGTGGCACGCCCTACCGGAATGGCGGGAACGATCCCGCCGGATTCGACTGCAGCGGGTTCGTCAACTATGTCTTCGGGGAAAACGGCATCAGCGTCCCGCGCACGGTGAGCGATCAGTTCCGGGCGGGCCGCAAAGTGGACGCGCAGCAGTTGCAGGCGGGTGACCTGGTGTTTTTTACCACGGTGAGTCCGGGCGCATCGCACGTCGGGATCGTGATCGGCGGCGACGAGTTCGTCCACGCGCCCAGCGGCGCGGGCGAAGTGCGGGTGGAGCGGCTGAGCGCTTCGTACTGGTCTACGCGCTTCGTAGGAGCGAGAAGGGTTCTCTAGCCATGCGGCGCGCCTTCGCGTCGGTGAACTGCCGCACGTGGAGATCGCTTTCCGTGTAAAGCGTCGGCTGGCTGAGCCGCTTCAGCGGTTCGACTTTCACGCCGGCGGCCGGCTCGATCGCCAGCGTTTCGCACGGCGCCATGTACCGCTGTGGAAACGACGGAAAATTCCTGAACGTCGTCGCCGTCACGCCGCCGAAGCGCTGCTGCAACTCCGAAAAATCCCACCTGAGGAATTCGAGGAGCGCCGGATCGGGATTGGACGCGAGATAGGCGCGTGTCATTTCCGCGACGTCTTCGTAGAACTGCGGCGCGTGCGTGCGCGACGCGCGGGTGTCGTCGGCGTGCGCAAATTGCCGGATGCCGGTTGCCGCTGGATCGATGTGATAAAGCTCGTGAATGATCGTGTCGAGCTTGGCGACCCACGACTCGACCGTCCCGTAAAGCTCCGCCTTCCACGACCGCGCCATCGACTGCTCACAGAACCGCGGCAGGACGAAGGAGATTAAATAATTGATGCGGGTTTGGCCGAGCCGGACTTCGGGAGTCTTGGTGATGAACCATTCGGATCGGCGGGTCAACTCCCCCGTCCTGCGGTCGCGCCAGAAATAATACCCGGGCTCGGTCTCAGGCAGCGTCAGGCAGTGACACGTCGCGAACGCCCCTTCGGCATCCGGGCGGCCAAAGCGGCCGAAGACGAGTACTCCGCGCAGATCGATAAAACTCAGCGCGGGCGTACGGGACACAACGTCCTGCATCAGAAGCGCAATGCGCTCGGTATAGTTAATCATTCGACACACATGCGGTCGAAGACGGCTTTCGCCGGCTCCAAACCGTGCCTGCCGCTGGCTGCTGGGGAACGGGAACGGTGCGACTATACGGAGATCAGCTAAGTGCTGTCAAGGTCAGCAGATAGGAAATTTTATTGCCCAGGTTCCATCGACTCGCTCCGCTCGCCCACGCCTCAGTCGGGCCCGCGATACGGATCCGGTCCGGTCGAGCAGCACTCGCCCTCGGGTGACCTGAACTTGTCGCAAGTGTCAGGGCTGGCCCCCCGGACCGCCTCCCGGTGTGCCGGGTGGTTTCGGGACGGGAACCGGGGTCCCGGGCAGTACTGACGGGCTGGGTGGCGCCGGCCCCGGGAGCGCCGGAACGGCATCCGCAGGCAGCGCCGATGGAGGCGGCGGCTCAACGACCGCCGGCGGGGGGGTCACCGCTCCCATGC
>JBGTNB010000350.1:0-25260 GCA_041743285.1 Gemmatimonadaceae bacterium | reverse complement strand
GACGATTCGACCGGGCGCCCGGGCCTCAGGCTGCGCCGGGAGCCGCTCGAGATCCGCCAGCAGATCGTTCGCGCTCGGATAGCGCGCGGCCGGGTCCTTTCGAAGGAGCCGCGTGAGGATCCGCTCCAGCGCCACGGGCGTTGCCGGATTTCCCTTGCGAAGCGGCGGCGGCTCATCGTGCAGAATCGCGTGGATCACCGCGTGCTGGTTGTCGCGGCGAAACGGGTGCACGCCCGCGACCATCTCGTAGAGCAGGATGCCGAGGCTGAACAGGTCGGTGGGGGCGCCGATCGCGTCGCCGCGCGCCTGTTCCGGCGACATGTACGCGATGGTGCCGGGCGTGACCCCCGGGTGCGAGACCGTCGCGTCGATCAGTCGGGCGAGACCGAAGTCGAGCAGCTTCACCGGACCCCCGTCCACGAGCATAACGTTGCCCGGCTTTACATCGCGGTGGATGATGCCACGTGCGTGCGCCGCCGCGAGTCCGCGCGCGAGCTGCGTGGCGATCGCCAACGCCTCCGCCAGGGGGATCGCATTCCGGCGCAGCCGGTCCTTCAGCGTCTCCCCCTCGTAGTAGGACATGCTGATGAAGGGACGCCCGTCCTCGGTCGCGGCGATCTCGTGGACCGTGCATACGTTGGGGTGCTCGAGCGACGCGGCAGCCCTGGCCTCGCGCAGCAGCGCCTCTTCCGCGTCAGGCGCGGCGGCGAAATGGGGAGGGAGGAACTTGAGGGCTACGTCGCGCCGCAGCCGCCGGTCGCGTGCGCGGTAGACGGCGCCCATCCCGCCGGAGCCGATGCAGCCGAGGATCTCGTATCGACCGACGACGACGGCCGTCGTCGGCACGACCTCGGCGAGCCGTTCGAAGAACCCCTCCGCCGCGTCCGCCTGGCTGAGCAGCCCGCCTAACTCCTCGCGCAGTGCGTCGTCGTCGCCACAGGCACTCGCGATGAACTGCTTGCGCTCCGCGGCGGGAAGGGATCGGGCCTCCTCGTACAGCCGCTCGGCGAAGTCGCGCCGATCACGCTCGCGGTCGCCGGACGATGGTTCGCTCACGTCACTCCTCGGAGGAGAGCGCGAGCTCGCGGTACAGCCAAGCCTGCGCCATGGACCAGCCGCGCTTCACGGTGGCCGGCGAGATCCCGAGCGCCGTGGCGGTGTCGTCGATCGCCATCCCGCCGAAGAACCGGCATTCGACGATTCTGCTCTGTCGCTCGTCGTGCGCCTCGAGGCGAGACAGCGCGTCGTTCAGTGCGATCAGGGCATCGTCCCCAGCGTCCGACGGATCGCCGCCATCGCCTAACGCCGATTCGATCTCCTGGAGCGGAATGCGGCGCAGCCCGCCGCCCCGCTTGGCAGCCTGCCGTCGCTTGGCGTGATCGATGAGGATCTGGCGCATCGCGCGCGCGGCGACAGCCAGGAAATGCGGCTGGCTCTCCCATCCCTTCGCGCTCGTGCCGGCGAGGCGGAGGTACGCCTCGTGGACGAGCGCGGTCGTGTTCAGTGTGTCGTCGCCCTCCCACTGCTTGCGCTGCCGGCCGGCCACACGCCGCAGGTCATCGTAGACGAGCGGGAACAGCCGATCGAACGCGCTGCGATCTCCAGCCTTCAGGTCGTGCAGAAGGCTCCTGACCGTTTCTTCCTGGGAGTCGCCCATCGGCCTCCGTGCGGGCACGGACAGCGCTTGCGCAGCGCTGGAAGGAGTAGGGATTCGAGGCTCAATGGTACTTCCGCGCGTTCGCGATCAGCAAGCGTCACGGCGCGCGCCGCGTGCTCACTCGACGATTCGCACCCGAATGATACATTCGGCATCGCCGCGCAACATGCACGCCGTCTGCTCCACTGCGACCGAATCGCCGAAGTGCATGGCGATCCCGCGGATGATGCCGACTGCCACCCCGCACATCCGGCGCGACGAGGCATAGCGCACCTCTACCTCGTCAGGCGAGAGGCGGCGCGCGGCGAGTTGCGGCGGACCCGCATTGGGATCGCGACGCCGCACCACCGTGTGAATCTGCTGCTCGGTGTGCTCGATGACATCGAGCGTACCCCATTCGGCACGCAGCAGCGGCGAGTAGATGCGAATGAGCGCCGGCGCGAGAAACCGTCCGAACGATTCGTGCAGATCGGCGACGGGTGTCCCAGTCATCTCGGCGGCCTCCCGGATCAGCGCCTCGACCACCTCGTCCGAATAGGTTTTATCGATTCTCGGGATCGCGCCCTCGAAGGTCGCGCCCGACCGGTCGACGATGGTCTGCCAGGCGTCGCGCCCGTTGTGTTCGGACACGAACGCCCGCAGCTGATTCACGATCAGTCCGTGCATGACGTCAGACCGGCGAAGGATGGAAAAGACCGCGGCGGGTGACCGCCCTACTCTCCGGCTTGATGTTCCGGTGTACAATTCCGTGGTTATGCGCGTAGCCCAGCGCATCGGCAACTTCCCGTGCAATCTGACGGGCGTCGCCAACCGGCAGCTGCTTTTCGCGGCTCAGGGTCTCACGACGTTACGACTGAACGGTTCCGCCCGCAAGCGTGCCTGCGTGGCGGTGCCGCCGCCGCGGAGTGTTGAGGCCAGCCTGCGCTGGCATCAGACCGGCACTTCACGGATCGCGCAAATCAAAGTTTTCGATGATCCAGACGTCCGACGCGAACTCGAACGCTGCGCAGACGAAGGCGTTAGGGCGAAGCGGGCCGGCCGACGTGCACTGAGCATCGCGGAAGGGATTAGTCAGGAGGCGCCTTCGCGGGCCTACCTCCTTCGCATCGATCATGTAAATGCTCGGACTTCCCCCAAAGATGTACCTGCTGTCACTAGACCACCCGCGAGGATGAAACTGTACCGGCGCGACCTTCGCCTGGGACGAATCATGGAGATCGAAAACCCAGATGCCCGCGTCATCCCCTCCGCGGAACCACGATGCGGCCAGTCGATGACCGTCAGGCGAGAACCGCGGGCTGAACAAAAAGCCGGGCGCGGTATCGGCGACGAGGAACCGTTGAGCACCGGAAGAAGGATCCAGTAGCGCGATGTTATCGTGGTCGGGAGTCTGATACGCGATAAGCGCTCCTGGAGCCCACGCTAGGTGTCCCCGGGCGGTACCGACGTTGGTCTGCGGGAAGGACTGCAGCCGGCCGCCATCGACGGTTGCGATCCACGTGTTCGCGCGACCTGCTCGCACGCTAATGAATGCGATCCTGTCACCCTCGGGCGACCAGGCGATCTGGGTCCCGGGCCAGACGCGTGCGCCATGCGTGATCTGGGATGAGCGGCCGCCCACGATCGGCATCCGGAACAACTCGACGGCATCTCCCGACGCCTGGGCGAATGCGATCCAGTTGCCGTCTGGCGACACGACGGGCCACCATCGCAGCGCAGTGCCGCTCGTTAGAGAATCAATGCGCGGTGGCTGCAACGAATCGGTGGCTTCGACCAGCCAGAGGTTGGCGTATCGCCTGCCACTCGCATACGCCATCCGTAGGCCGTCGCGCGTGACCGAGAACTGCCCACCTAACGCCGTTCCACCCAGCCCCACTCCCGGCGTCACTGTCGAAAGCGCCTCGAGCTGCCGATGCAGCTGCTCCGGAGCACCGCGCCGACGGCCGGTTCGGGGCTCCATCGGGATGCGCCAAATCTCAGCGTCGCCGCGGGCGTAGTAAACCGACCGCCCATCATGCGCCCAGTTAGGCGTAGCGAGCGGGATGGAATCTTCGACTACAGTTTCCACTCGTCCGTCCATCGCGATGGTAACAAGGGTCCAGCCTACTGGGTTGATGGACTCCGTCGCCAGCGCGAAGTGTCTCCCGTCAGGAGACCACGCTCCCTCGTTCAGCCAGGTGAACTGCGCAGGCAACGGGATGGAGACGGAATCGTTGGTCTCCAGATCGAGCAACAGGATTCGCTGGTCCGATGCGCAGTGCAGGCTCACACGCAAGCCGCCAGGAAGCCAATGTGAACGCACCTGGCAGGGCGCGCGCCCCACGTCGAGGGTGCGAACTGACCCGCCTGTGCGTGGCACGACGGCTGCCTTGCCGGCCGGTAAGCCGGCAAGAAGCCTGTCACCATTGGGAGACCACTCCAGGGTGTTCACCCAACCGAAAGTTCCGATAGTATCCGGTTCGCCGCCCGCCACGTCCTGTACGAGCAGCAAGTGTGAGCCACCCGTCGAGATGGTGAAAGCGACCAACCGGCCGTCGGGAGAGATGGCAGCCTGACGGGCGTTGCCCGAAAATGTGAGTTGCCGTCGCTGCGCGGGCGACGCCAGCGGGCGCTCTACGATCTCTCGGCCGGCCAGCACCAACGCGACTGCGAGTAATGTCAGGGCCAACGCACCGGGCGCATAACTACGCAACTGTCGTGTCCACTTTCTCGGCGCGCCAACAGCGCCAGGCGCCACGAGCGCCGCCGCGAACTCTGATGCCGTGCGAAACCGATCGGCCGGCACTTTGGACAGCGCCTTGAGGACCGCCGCCTCTACGCCCTCGGGGACTGCCGGACGGATCGTACGAATGGCGTCGGGCGGCTGCAGCATCACGCGCGCGCGGATCGCCTCGGTCGTCGGGCCCGTGAACGGCGGCTCGCCGGCGAGCATCTCGTAAGCCACTGCTCCGAGAGAGTAGATGTCCGACTGTGGCTGCACCGCTCGGTCGCCCGCGGCCTGCTCTGGACTCATGTACTGCACCGTGCCGACGGAGAACCCTGTCTCCGTCAGGCGGTCGCTCGATGAGCTCGCCAAGACGACCGCGATGCCGAAGTCGGCAAGTATCGGCTGCCCATCCAGCAGCAGTATGTTCTCCGGCTTGATGTCCCGGTGTACCAAACCCTGTCGATGCGCATAGTCCAGGGCGCCGGCAACTGTGGAGATCAGCGTAACGCTTTCGTCCACGGGGAGCTGCCGCTCGCGTTCAAGACGCGTGCGCAGCGACTCGCCAGGCACGTAAGGCATGACATAATAGAGAAGACCCTCGACCTCACCCGAGTCGTATAGCTGTAGAATGTGGGGATGTTGTAAGGCGGCCGTGACCCGTATTTCGCGCAGGAACCGCTCGGCGCCGAGTAGGTAGGCGAGCGCCGGTTTCAGAATCTTGATGGCGACTGTGCGGTCGTGCTTCAGGTCGGTGGCGAGATAGACCGTGGCCATGCCGCCGCGGCCCAGCTCGCGCTCAATTCGATAGCGATCGAAGAGGGTACCGGTGAGCCGCTCCAGTTCCTCGAACACGCCCTGCCTCGGGTTAGCCTGTTTCGCTACGCTACACGTGTCTCTGCGGTTACGCCAGAAGGTCCCGGAACCCGGTTCGCACGTCGTGCGATTCTTTGCATGGCCGCGGCGTCAGGCAGCGCACCTACCACCCACACGCCTGCCGGATTCCCTCCCTCCGGTGTGGTGGTAAATGCCGACAGGCGATGCAGGACCGACGCGGGCACTACCCGCCCTGGCTCCACGGTGGGGCGATTCCGTTCGAACGGGCATAAGCGATAGCCTGGCCCAGGTGCTCGTGCAAATGCGTAGTAGTCAAGACAGCCAGGTCCAGCCCGCTCATCTTCGTGCCGAATACGTCCAGTGTTTGCGCCAGGAACGCCTCATCGGCCATTTCCATCGCGCTTCGCAAATGCGCGAACGATGCGCGGAGCTCCTGCAGTGCCACGGCCTTCGTCGCCTTCCGGTTCTCGTAAGCCTGCACGCTCGGGTAGTCGCCGCTCTTGATACCACTGGCGGCCGGCGCGTCCAGCCCGGCAAAGGTCGGCAGAAAATAGTTGTCAGCGGCTACGTGCATGATCACTTCGCGCACCGATCGCACCCCCTTGCCCGGGCGCCAGTCGTACTTCGATTCCGGAATCGCATCTACGAGTCCGATCAACTTTCCTTCGAGGGTCGCTATGTCGCGCAGCAGCGACTCGATGACAGCGGGGGATGTGCTCGTGCTCGCGGCAGCCTGGCTTTGCACCTGAACCGGCGCCACGACGGCAGCGGCAACCAGGGCAGTTAACAGGAAGCGGAGCTTGCTGAGGGTTCGCATTGCCTTTACTCGGGTTGTGGGTTGTGAATGAGCGCCGAAGATAGGTCAGCGTGAGACCTGCCGCCACGGCAACTTGTTCCAATGGATGAGTACGGTGAATGCCTTCAGGGTTCGGCAGCTGTGGTGGCGCCCATCGCACAGGCCCAGGCGGTCGTGCGAACCGACCTGCACTATGGAAGCAGGGGGCTCGCCGACTGCCCGCGCGGATCCAGCTCGCGAAGGAACCGCACCGACGTGGCTATGCTGTCGGGTCCGAAGTAGACCGACTCGTACACGCCTATCTGATGCGGAAGTTGCTCGAGCAGCACGATGCTCGCTGGTTGTGCTCCCTCGCCCATGCCGATGCGCATTGAGAGTGTGCCTAGCTGAAGCCTCTTAGCGTAAATGTACCGGCGTGAACTGTCCGCCGATTCCAAGTACACCTGCCACGGCTGCCCATCATCCCAGGCCGGCCGTCCGCGGTAGAGCTCCACGCGCGCGGTGAGCACGACGCGCTCGGACTGGCCGTCACCATTGAGATCGGCCTCGGTGCTCAGATGATGGTTCCATCCGTCCGCGCCGGCGATCGCCGGCGGGATGGTTGTGTCGATCAGTTGAAAGGATGGCGTTGACCGATCGGCGGTCGCGCTGTCGCCGCTTTCGTCAGGCGGAGCGGTGTCTGGTGAGCATGCAGCGATTAGGAGGGCCGCGGCTGCTAGGCGAATCCATGCAAGCGACACGGCGTTACCCCAGGTTCAGTGTCTCGAAGCCGAGCGCGTGCGCAACTCGTTCCTGCCGCTCATCGAGTGTCAGAAAGCCGATCAGGGCTGGATCCTCCGCCAGATACAGCGCCGTGGCCAGATGCCGGCAGTCGGCGCCACGCACGTAGCCGGCGTCGAGTACGCGCGCGATCTCCGGAGTGAGCGGACGGTCGGGGATAATCCAGGAAAGCCCTCTCAACAGGGAGCTGTCCACTTCGACGTTCTCGCGAACGAAAGAGGCGCGCAATTCGGCCTCCAGCAGATTCGAGGCGACCAGTTCGTCGAACGAGGTCAGGCGTCTGGCCAGAGCGGTCGCGCCGCGTTCGCCAAAGGCAATGGCGACGAGACACGACGAGTCCAGGTACGCGATCCTCATCCGTCGCGATCGGCCAGGAATCGCGCGAGCGCTCCTGCCCGCCGGACGATCCGGTGAGGAGGGATGGCCTTGCCGGAGGGCCGAACAAGGATGCCGCGCTCCGCCATCTGCTCCACGCGTTGCTTCAGGCAGCCTGACGCGGACTCGACTGGCCGGATCTCCGCGACAGGCTTTCCGTGCAGCGTTACGACCACCCGATGTCCTTCCCTCACTCGCCGGATGATCGCGGACAACTTTGTCTTGGCCTCATAGAGCGAATAGGTGTCTCGCATGACGAAAACTGCCTTAACTGGTCAGACTAGTCAAATCTCCGGGATTGTTGTTTTCGTCAGACCGCGACGAATCGATACATGAGCCGGATCATCCGGTACGCTGCCTTCATGTCGGGCGCGGTGAACTCCACGGTATAGCCGTCTACCTGACGCACGCCCGGGATCGCCTCAAGGATCTGCGGACGGGTCGGATCGGCGAAGCGCAGGCGCACCCGCACCGGACTCCCGACGCTCCAGGGTTGGGCGCTCGGCAGGTTGGCGAGGCCCCGACGCACCGCCGATGCCAGCTCCTCGCGCACGCGCTCAGGGTGCCGAAGCCGCGCGGACTGAGGCGTTACCGCCGTCTTCGTCACTACCGTGACCGCCTTCACGTTGGTCGTGAACTGCGCGGCGAAAGCGGAGTCACCGGCGGCGACGATCACCGGCACGCCTAACGAGCCTGCATATGCCGCGTTCAGCTCGCCTTCGCCCGCCTCCACATCGTTCAGCCAGAGTCCTTTGACGATTCCCGATCCCGTATGCGCGAGAAAGCCGCGCGTGGTGCCGGCCCTGGCGTGGTAGCCGAGGAAGATTGCGGCGTGGAAGGTAGAATCGAGCCCTTCGACCATCCCCACCGGCTTGATTGCGCCCTGAATGTACGTGACACGGGGGTCCAACTCGGTGTGCAGGAGGTTCTGCATGTCGCCGTGCGAATCGTTGACAAGGACCTCGGTCGCGCCACCGGCGAAAGCGGCCGCCACCACCGCGTTGACCTCATCGGTCATGAGGCGACGGCCGGACGCGTAGTCCTTGCCGCCTGAGCTGGTCATTTGAGCGGTGCCGATTCCGCCGATCCCTTCCATGTCGACGGAGATGAACACCTTGAGCGGGCGTTGAGCCGCGGCTTCACCCGCCAGGAGCAGTATGAAAAGCGGCAGCAGTAGTGTCGCGAGTGATCGGCACATTGTCAGGCATTCTCCCGGCGAGGTGGCATCGAGGCGATCGCGAATAGCGCAAACGAAATGGCCGCGTAAGGCGACTGTCGCTTGCCGTCGGAGCGCGCGGCTCGCACTTCACCGGAAGATGCATCCCCGTTCACTCAGGCGAAAGCCGCTCACGAGGGTGGTCTGCAGCATCGCACAGGTCCGCGTCGGACTCCATCTCAATGATTATCTGGTAACGACTCGGCTGAGGCATCCATTCCTCGACGCAATCTTCCTCGTCGAGCGGACTCACTCCGTCCCTGCGGGCAAGTGCCAGAAGGTGCTCGGTATCCTGTATGCCGATCAGAGACGTTGGTACACGTTCACCTTCAGGGTTCCGCAGTTCCAGCGCGAGGTTCTCGAGTTGATCGCCGATTGAACGAATGTCGGCGTACTCGGTCGTCAGGCGCACGCAGTCGTGCAAGCCCGGCGATTCCTCGGGCGGCGCACCCGCGGGTTTCGCGTGGCTATCCAGTATCTCGGCGAGCGCTTCAACCGCCGAACCCATTCCGGTGAGGATCGGAAGCAGCGACTCGCCAACGTCCGTCGGCTCGAAATCGCCGGCCCTGATCCGGGGGAAGCAGCGTGCGTAGGAAAGGCTCGAGTGGCCAAGGAGGCGTCCATGGCTCCAAAGGGTATATGGCAATCTCTACCAGCGCTGTTGAAGTCGATAGCACGATGCACGTCGCCCAAGCGCGCGTGACATCGATTCATTGCAGCCCGTGCCGAATCGTTTCCGCCATTTCTCCTCTCTTCGTCGTAATGACCTGGAGCGCCGGAGGCGCGAGCGCGCAGCTGTCACCTTGGGTGCGACCGTGGCGCTCGGCCCAAAGCGGCACCATACTTTCCGCGCCATTCCGACCGGATTCGCAATTAGAACGCGTGTGATACGAGAGGACAGTCGACGGGCGGTCGGTGACTTTCGGTAACCCGTTCGCCGGTGGTCTGAAGTTTCGGCAGTGCATTCGAGTCCCGCGCATTTGATTCTCCACGACAACGTGATGGAGGTACGTGTGGCAATGCGGAAGCGCCGAAAAGCGGCGAAATCACCCCGGGATTCTGATCGCACGGCATCCTCCCGCCGCGCCGGCAGGGCGGAGCAGAACGCCGCAGCTGCCGATCCATCCGAGCCAAAAACGACCCGCCCCGAGGCGAGTTCGCGACGACTGCAGGAACCGGTTACCGGGGCAAAGGAGCGAATCCGCCGAAAGCTCGACGCCACCCCCGATCGCGTGGACATCAGGGACTGGATGTACCGACCTGGTCTCGTCTCACTTCCCGATCAGGTCGTGAACTGCGAGCTCGTACCCCGGATTCTGGATCAGGGGCAGGAGGGTGCCTGCACGGGGTTCGCACTGGCCGCGGTAATCAACTTCCTGCTGGGGCGGCGGAACATCGCACGAGCGGTCAGTCCAAGAATGCTGTATCAGCTCGCTAGGCGTTATGATGAATGGCCTGGTGAGAAATACGAGGGATCTTCCGCACGCGGGGGGATGAAGGGTTGGCACCGCCACGGGGTGGCATCGGATGAACAGTGGCCGCCCACAGTCGGCGAGGTCGCGCATTTGCAGTCGGTCCTCGAGGATGGAATCAGCGTCGCCGAACACGCGCGCCGCACGCCGTGTGGCGCCTTCTACCGGGTGGCGCACACGGAGATTCGCGACGTCCACGCGGCGATTGCCGAAGTCGGCATTGTCTATTGCACGCTCATGGTGCACTCAGGCTGGGATGAGCCCGACCCGGCCAAGGCTGTAGATGTGCACTACAGCATTTCCGGTAACGCGCTCCGCAGGCGCATCCCTCTCATCTCGCGACGCGGCCGTGCGAGCGATGGACACGCCGTCGCCCTGGTCGGGTACACGTCGGAGGGATTCATCGTGCAGAATTCGTGGGGTCCCGGGTGGGGCCAGGACGGGTTCGCACTGCTGCCTTACGAGGATTTCCTTCTGCACGCGACCGACGTTTGGGTAGCGCAGCTGGGCGTCCCCGTCGCCGTCGATGTCTGGACGGCCAAGGGAGCGACTGACACGACGGCTGGGTTGCAGCGTGCATCGGTCTCCATCCCGCTGAGCGAGATTCGCCCCTATGCAATCGACATAGGCAACGACGGCCGGTTATCGGACACCGGCGACTACTGGACGACCGAGGAGGACCTCAAGACTCTCGTCACGCAGACCGTACCTAACGCCATGCTTCCCTGGGCGAAGCGGCGGCTGGTGCTGTACATGCACTCAGGGTTGAACGATGAGCGCGCAGTGGCGCGCCGAATCGTCGCTTTCAGAGACGTATTTCTGGATAACGAGATCTACCCGCTGCACGTGATGTGGGAAACGGGCGCCATGCAGACGCTACAGCGCATGCTGACCGATCTGATCCGAACCGAAGATGCGACGCACGGGCCGTCGGGCGCAGTCGGCGACTGGCTCGAGCGCTTCCGCGGACAACTGATGGAAGCGAAGGACCGGAGTCTCGAGCTGACGCTCTCCAGGCCCGGAACGGCGATGTGGGAGCAGATGAAAGAGAACGCACGGAGCGCTTCGCAGCATCCGAGCGGAAAGGGTGCCATGCAGCTTCTCGCCGGATGCCTCGAACAAGCGACCGGTGGGGGGCCGACCGATATCGAGATGCACGTCGTTTGTCACAGTGCAGGAAGCATCTTTGCCGCGAGCGCAATGGACCTGCTCACGAGCGGGGTACTGCGCTTCCGGTCGATACAGATGATGGCGCCCGCAATTCGCATCGACTCCTTTCGCAAGCTGATGCTTCCGAAAATCAAGTCGGGAAAATGTCCCAAACCGACTTTGTACGTGCTGAGCGACACGGGTGAGCGTGACGACGACGTTGGCCCCTACGGCAAGTCCCTGCTGTATCTGGTGAGCAACGCATTCGAGGGCGCTCGCGAAACACCGCTGCTTGGCATGGAGAAGTTCGTGTCGTCAGACTCGACGGCTACCGATGTGGCGGTAGATCCCGAAATCGAGAAACTGTTCAGCGGGAATGTCGATGGCCGAGCCGCGCTCGTGGTCGCGGGCAGGGGAAACAAGCGCGGCAGTCTCAGCCGGGCCAATTCGCACGGCGGCTTCGACAACGATCCGGATACTCTGAACTCGGTATTGTGGCGCATCCTGGGCGAGAAGCCCCGGCGCGAGTTCACTGTCCGCGACTTGCAATACTGACTCGGAGGAGGCCCGTCCTTGGGTAGGAGGAAACGCTTGTGGTGCGATGGATGGCAGAGAACAGCAAGACGGACAGCTGCCAGCTCTACAGCTTTTAGCGGCGAGCGTAAGGCGTAGTCATCTTCGACGGCGTGGCGCCACCGCTCAGAGCTGACAGCTACCTCGCTGTCAGCTGTCCGACTCGCCGTTTGCTCGACTCGCTCCGTACCTGCCATCTTGACCTTTCTAAAGGCAACGCTATCGTAAGCCTCGCCAAATCCTCTCGGAGAGAGCTATAACGTGTTCGGATCGGAGATGCTCGAAGTACTCGTCGGCATCATTTTCTTCTTTCTGCTGGTCAGCATCATCTGCTCCGCGATTCGCGAAGGAATCGAGGCGTGGCGAAAGACACGCGCTGCCTATCTGGAGCGAGGCATCCGCGAGTTGCTCCACGATCCGGACGGGGACGGCCTGGCAAAGAGCGTTTACGAACATCCGCTCATCTACAGTCTCTACTACTCGGCGTATGCGCCCGGGCGCCGTCGCGGACGTCCCGGTATACTGGAGGGTGGCGGCGCGCTTCCCTCGTACATCCCAGCAGGCAACTTCGCCAGCGCGTTGATGGATATCGCCGCTCGCGGTCCGGATCCCCTGGTGGCAAGCGATCCCAGCGCGCCGGTGCTGTCGCTGCGGAGCATCCGCGAAAACATCCTCAACCTCGAAAACGAGCCGGTGCAGCGTGTGCTGCTGACTGCTGTCGACTCGGCACAGGGCAACTTCGACCGCGCCCGAAGCGAGATCGAGGCGTGGTACGACAGCTCAATGGACCGCGTTGCCGGATGGTACAAGCGATCGACGCAGTGGCTGATCTTCGGGATCGGCCTGGTGGTGGCAGTCGGTCTCAACATCAATACGCTGGCGATCGCCGAATATCTCTATCGCAACGACGCTGCTCGCGCCGCCATCGTTGTGCGAGCGGAAGCGGCCGCCGCTGACACGTCGTTTCTTTCGCGTGGATTCGCCGAAGCGCGGCAGGAGCTCGACGAACTGGGGCTTCCCATCGGCTGGGGCGCGGCGCGTGTCGCCGGCGAGTCCCGTCCCGCCGGCGTCTGGAACACGGTGTTCAACCCCATCCTCGGATGGCTGATCACCGCCCTCGCCGCGACGATGGGTGCGCCGGTCTGGTTCGACCTTCTGAACAAGGTGATGGTCATCCGCTCGACGGTGAAGCCGCGGGAGAAGAGTCCCGAGGAGGGGTCGGGGGATCGCCAGCGAAAGGCGCCTGACGCGCCCGAGAGGGCGCCGGTGGCTCACGAACACCGTGCCCCGGAGCGAGCGGCGACGACTCCACGGCTCGTGCCGGTAAACGAAGTCGAGTTGCCAGAACCGGCCGGTCTCGAGGATGGGTGCGACGTTCCCATCACGAAGGTGACTAGAGACGAGGACCTGCCACCGGCGGAAGGAGGGGTCGCCTGAAATGACCTACGCCCTAACGTGGCTGCCGGATGTTTTGAAGAGCGCGGGATTGAAGGTCGCACTCGTCGAAGGCTGGGAGATGCGCGGGCGCGGCGACATGCTTGCGGTGCGCGGTGTGATCTGTCACCACACTGCCGGACCACGAGTCGGCAACATGCCCAGCCTCGCAATCATCCGTGACGGCCGGCCGGACCTTCCGGGGCCGCTTTCCCAGCTTGGCCTCGGGCGTGACGGTACCTATTACGTCGTGGCCGCGGGCAGGTCGAATCACGCCGGCCCGGGAAAGTGGCTCGAGTTCACCTCCGGCAACTCCGATTTCATCGGCATCGAGGCGGAAAACACCGGCCGGACCAACGACTTTCCGTGGCCGGCGGTGCAGGTCGATGCCTATCACAGGGGCGTGGCCGCCATTCTGAAACACGTGGGCCGCGGCGTCGAGTGTTGCGCTGGCCATCGCGAGTGGGCGCTTCCGCAGGGACGGAAGCCCGACCCTACGCTCGACATGGATGGTTTCCGCTCATCCGTGTCGTCGTTCATGGACGGGACGGCCGCTCCGCCGACGCTCATCCCAGCCATCGAGACGGCGCCCCGGGGGAACGGCCCGCCGCGAGTGACGCTTCGACGCGGATCGTCAGGCGATCTCGTGCGCGAGGTTCAGAAGAAGCTGGAACTGAAGCCGGATGGCGACTTCGGCGCCATCACCGAAGCCGCGGTCAGGCGGTTCCAGAGGAGGAAGGGCTTGGTGGCGGATGGCATAGTTGGACCCAAGGCATGGAAGGCACTCGACGCTCTCGACCGCAGGTAGTCGAGGGCCGGGACGCCTGGGACGCTGAGCGCTTCATAGCACGAGATCCTGTAATTGCGCGCGGTAATCGCTCATTGAGGAGGGTTTGAGAAATGTCCGGAACCGTCAAAGTGTGCACCGACAGAATTCTGCCTCGCGACCTGATGCGCCTACAACCGACTGCGCGAGGCACCGGTGCCAGCCGGGGCAGGGTCCGTGCGATAGCGCCGATCGGAAAGACATGGCCTAACGGATCCAGGCTGAAGGTGCGCTTCATCGGAGGAACGGAAGCGGAGCGGCAGACGGCCCGCTCGCAGGCCGGGTGGTGGAGTGACATCGCCAACATCAGCTTCGATTTCGGGTCTGCCTCGAACGCCGAGCTTCGCATCGCATTCGACTCCAACGACGGAGCGTGGTCGTACGTCGGCACTGACTGCAGCCACATCCCTCTGAACGAACCGACGATGAATCTCGGTTTTCTCGACGGAGGCACCGCCGCGCACGAGTTCGGACATGCCATCGGGCTGGCCCACGAGCATCAAAGCCCGTCAGGCGGCATTCAGTGGAAGGAGGATGTCGTAATCAGGGAGATGGCGAAATCGCCTAACTTCTGGGACGAAGCGACGACCCGGCACAATATCCTGCGCAAGTACGGGGTCGATCAGATCAAGGGCACGCAGTTCGACGGCAAGTCGATCATGCTCTACTTTTTCCCGGGATCGTGGACGGTGAGCGGCGTCGGAACGCAGGCCAACGAGATCCTTTCGGATCTGGACCAGCAGTTCATCGCCGGCGAGAAGATGTACCCCAAGAAAGGACCGACCGTCTCGAACGCAACCGTTCTCGAGATCGGCGCCAAGCGCCGCACTGCTGCCTCGATTGGAAAGTTCGGGGAAGAGGACCTGTTCCGCTTCACCGTCAAGTCGGAGGGCGTCCACGTCATCGACACGCGTGGACCGACCGATGTCGTAATGAAGCTCTTCGGCCCTGACAGTCCCACTGCGCTACTGGCAGAGGATGATGATTCAGGCGTGGATACCAACGCGCGGATCACTCTGCCACTTATCGCCGGGGAGTATGTCGCCCAGGTGCGGCATTACAACAAGGCGAGCGGAATGGGCAACTATACGATGAAGGTTCGGAAGGCGTGAAAGGGCTGTTGTCGAATACACGCGGCGCGACCGTCAGGTCCAAGCTTCAGTCATCAAGAGAGAAAACAAAGCTCCGTTGCGCCATCTGTGCAACGCGTTTTCCGCGGTGCCGCGCTGGCTCGTATCGTCCTCGACGAAGCGCCGCCTGCACGTTAGGTATGAAGCCGGGCTTCGTTGCAGCAAGAATGCGTATGGATGCCGGCTCCACACATCCAGCGGTATTGACGATGAACTGCGCGATGACCTCGCCCTGAATGCCTGCACTGCGGAGCTCTGGTGGGTACGCCGGATAGGCGCTCGATGCGGTCGCCATTGCCGGGACATCGACGTCGCCAGGCCCCACGTACACGGTATCGGCCGCGATGGCCGTGTCGGGACAAACAGGCACGCCGAAAGGTCGCACGAGTTCCTGTTCGGCCCTGTCGCGCTCGATGCGCCGCGTCACTTCAGAAACGTTACGCGGCGCGCACGCGAGCGCTGTGCCGGCCAGGAGTGCAAAGCCGAAGACCCGCAGGGCAGTGGAGGACCGAGCGTACGTAACAGCGGTACGGCCTTCGAGGTTCACCGCACCAACCCACGCAGCACGTACTGCAATATCCCACCATTCCGGTAATACGTCGCCTCTTCGGGCGTATCCACCCTGGACCTGACCTCGAACGTCTTGACGGTCCCGTCAGGCGATACCGCTCTCACGCCAAGGACGGCGCGAGGCTTCATTCCATCGCGGACCCCCTCGATGTCGAAAGTTTCAAATCCCTTCAAGCCTAACGATGACCGCGTCGCCCCGTCCAAGAACTCCAGCGGCAACACCCCCATGCCCACCAGATTCGACCGGTGAATCCGCTCGAACGACTCGGCGATCACCGCCCGAACACCGAGCAGCAGAGTCCCCTTCGCCGCCCAGTCGCGCGACGACCCCGTGCCATCTTCCTTGCCCGCGACGACGACGAGCGGAGTGCCAGCGGCGATGTACGACATAGCCGCATCGTAGATAGGCAGCGGCTTGGAATCGGGCGATGTCTGGGTCCAGCCGCCTTCTGTCCCCGGCGCCAGCTCGTTCCGCAGCCGAATGTTCGCGAACGTCCCCCGCATCATTACTTCGTGGTTCCCTCGCCGCGATCCATAGGAGTTGAATTCCCTAGTCGTGACGCCCTGATCGATCAGCCACTTACCGGCCGGACTGGAAGCGGGAATTGACCCGGCCGGGGAGATGTGATCCGTCGTAATGGAATCTCCCAGCAGCGCAAGGCAGCGCGCGCCGGTTATCGGCTGCACCGATGGTACATCCCGCGTCATTCCTTCGAAGAAGGGCGGGTTCTTGACGTAGGTCGAGTCGTCCTGCCACGCATACGTCTGCCCCTCCGGCACGTCGAGAGCGCGCCACTGCTCGTCGCCATCGAAGACGTTTGCATACTGCTTCTCGAACATCTCGCTCTTCACCGCCTTCAGGATCAGATCCTGAACCTCTGTCGGACTCGGCCAGATGTCGCGGAGAAACACCGGACCATCTGTCCCGACACCTAACGGCTCGGTCAGCAGATCGATGTCCATTCGGCCGGCCAGTGCGTACGCCACGACCAGCGGTGGGGAAGCCAGATAGTTGAAACGCGTCAGTGAATTGATCCGCCCCTCGAAATTGCGGTTGCCCGACAAAACCGACGCCACGATCAACTTGTTCTCCTCGATCGCTTCGGCGACGGGGGGAGGCAGCGGGCCGGAGTTACCGATGCAGGTGGTGCATCCGTAGCCGACGAGGTTGAAGCCGAGGGTGTCGAGCGCCTCCTGTACGCCCGCCTTGGCATAGTAATCGGTCACCACCTTCGATCCCGGCGCCAGGCTCGTCTTCACCCAGGGCTTGGTTCGTAACCCCTTCTCGACGGCCTTTTGTGCCAGAATGCCGGCGCCGAGCATGACGCTGGGATTGGATGTATTGGTGCAGCTCGTTATGGCGGCGATGACGACGGATCCATGGCGCAGCGTGAACGTCTCTCCGCCCATCTCGACCTTGACGCCGCCGTGGGCATGCGTCTGATCCTCCGGTTCGAGCGCTATCGCCGCCGCGGCGAGCTCCGGCTCCGCCGATACGGCCTGTGCCCTCTTCATCGCCGCCGCCGCTGCTGGCGTACCGGCGCGCGCGAGCTCGGTCGTGCTCGCCTCACGGAACATCGCCTTTGCCTTGCGAAGGGGCACGCGGTCCTGCGGCCGCTTCGGCCCCGCCAGACTCGGTTCGACCGTTCCAAGGTCCAGCTCCAGCGTGTCGGCGAAGATCGGATCGGGTGTATCGTCGTTGCGGAACAGCCCCTGCGCCTTGCAGTACGCCTCGACGAGCTTCACATGATGCTCGCTCCGGCCGGTAAACCGGAGATACTTGAGCGTCTCGGAATCGCATGGAAAGAACCCGACGGTCGCACCGTACTCCGGCGACATGTTCCCGATGGTCGCGCGGTCAGCAAGCGACAGGTTAGACAGGCCGGCGCCGTAAAACTCCACGAACTTTCCGACTACCTTCTTGGCGCGCAGCATTTGCGTCACCGTGAGCACCAGGTCGGTCGCCGTTGCGCCGGCCGGCAGCTTGCCGTGCAGCTTGAAGCCGATCACCTCGGGCACGAGCATCGACAGCGGCTGTCCGAGCATCGCCGCTTCGGCTTCAATGCCGCCGACGCCCCAGCCCAGCACGCCCAGCCCGTTGATCATCGTCGTGTGCGAATCGGTACCGACGAGGGTGTCCGGGTAGGCGACCTTCTCACCATCCTCTTCTCCGGCAAACACGGTACGGCCAAGGTACTCGAGGTTGACCTGGTGGCAGATCCCGGTGCCCGGCGGAACGACGCGGAAGTTGTCGAACGCGTACTGGCCCCATCGCAGAAAAACGTACCGCTCGTGGTTCCGCTCGAACTCGCGCTCGACGTTGAGTAGAAAAGCCGCGTCGGTGCCATACTCGTCGACTTGCACGGAGTGGTCGATCACGAGGTCCACCGGCTGCAGCGGGTTGATCTGCTTGGGGTCTCCGCCGAGCCTGACGATTGCATCGCGCATGGCGGCGAGGTCCACGACGGCCGGTACACCGGTAAAGTCCTGGAGCAGTACCCGCGCGGTGCGAAAGGCAATCTCCTGCTGGCAGCCGGCGCGCGGATCCCATGTCGCCAGCGCTTGAATGTCGTCGCGCTTGACGAAGGCGTCATCCTCGTTGCGGAGCAGATTCTCGAGCAGGATCTTGAGCGAGAACGGCAGCGAGGCGATCGTGGTCCGCTCCACGCCGCCGATGCGGTCCACACGGTAAATGCGGTAGGAGGCGCCGTCGACGGTGAGTGTGTCGCGGCTGCCGAACGTATTAAGAGAAGTCATGATGCTTTCCCCAGTCGCGGCGGGCGCTAGAGAGCGTCGCCGCAATGATGATCGGAGCCACTGGGGGCGGAGGCCGTGTCGCCCCACAGGCTACTCAATAATCTAAAAGGGATGTGGAGGGCCGGCCGGACTGGAGGGTGGCATTCCTTGTTCTCGTGCCTCAGGCCACCCCCCGGGGTGGTGGATGAAACGCGACTCTCGCGCATCTCCGGTCGAGGCGAGAGATTCCCCGACCGCCACATCGAACCCAGAGGAGTCGAGATCCAATGACGTCAGCGCCCCCCGTTCCGTCCGACATCGAAATCGCCCAAGCGGCGACACTGCGACCTATCGCCGAAGTGGCGGCGGAGTTGGGGCTGGGTGCCGATGAGATTCTGCCATATGGACGACACAAAGCGAAGATCTCCCCCGAAGCGATCGCCTCGCGAAAGCCGACCGGCCGGCTGGTCCTCGTCACCGGGATCAGCCCAACACCGGCGGGGGAAGGGAAATCGACGCTCACAATCGGGCTGGGCCAGGCGCTGCGGCGGTTAGGCAAAAGGGTCGTCATCTGCATTCGCGAGCCGTCGCTGGGTCCGGTGTTTGGCGTGAAGGGCGGCGCGGCGGGGGGCGGTTACTCCCAGGTGGTCCCGATGGACGAGATCAACCTCCACTTCACCGGCGACTTCCACGCCATTACATCGGCGCACAACCTGCTGTCGGCGATGCTGGACAATCACATCCATCACGGGAACGCGTTAGGACTGGATCAGCGGAGGATCAGCTGGCCGCGTACGATGGACATGAACGACCGCGCGCTTCGGTCGATAGTCGTCGGACTCGGGGGGATGAACGGCGGCCCCGCCCGCGAGGACCGGTTCGTCATCGTACCTGGCAGCGAAGTCATGGCGATTCTCTGCCTGGCGACAGATCTGCAGGATCTGGAGACGCGGCTAGGGCGCATCATCGTGGGGCTGCGTCGGGACCGCACGCCGGTCCGCGCCAGCGATCTCAAGGCGCAGGGAGCGATGACGTTACTGCTCAAGGATGCGCTCCTCCCGAACCTGGTGCAGACGCTGGAAGGCGGTCCAGTGCTCGTCCACGGCGGCCCATTCGGCAACATTGCTCACGGGTGCAACTCGCTGGCCGCCACCAGGCTCGCCCTCTCTCTTGGCGAAATCGTGCTCACCGAAGCCGGATTCGGTGCCGACCTGGGAGCCGAGAAGTTCTTCGACATCAAGTGCCGCTTCGGCGGCTTGAAACCCGAGGCGGCGATCGTGGTGGCGACGGTGCGGGCGCTCAAGATGCAGGGTGGCGCGAGAAAGGACCAGTTGGGCATCGAGGATGTCGCTGCCCTTCGCCGGGGAATGGTGAACCTGGAGGCCCATGTGAAGAACGTGCAGAAGTTCGGCGTTCCACCAGTAGTTGCCGTCAACCGGTTCATCACCGATTCCGACGAGGAGCTGGACACGGTGCTCGAGGCGGCGCAGTCCTGGGGGGTGCGTGCTGCCGTCAGCGAAGTATGGGAGAAGGGCGGCGAAGGTGGTGAGGCGGTAGCCGCGCAACTGTTCGCGGAACTGGACGAGGGCAAGGCCAGGTTCGCGCCCTTGTATGACGCCGGCAGGCCGATCCGGGAAAAGATCGAGATGATCGCGCGCGAGATCTACGGCGCCGACGGCGTGGACTTCCTGCCTCCGGCGGCCAAATCAATCGACCAGATCGAGAGCATGGGCTATACCGACACCCCAGTATGTATGGCCAAGACGCAGTATTCGTTTTCCGACGATCCAACCAAGCTGGGCCGGCCACATGGCTTCCGCATAACGGTGCGCGACGTCTACATCTCCGCTGGTGCGGGATTCGTCGTTGCGTTGGCAGGAGACATCATGACGATGCCCGGGCTTGGCAAGGTCCCCAGCGCCGAAGGAATCCGGGTACTGGCCGATGGGCGGATCGAGGGGCTGTCCTAGTCAGGCACCGCTGGCATCGGTTCACCTCGTCGTTCAGGAGCGGCTAAATGCCCGATGTGCCGGCGCGAGCGTGCCCGCGCCGGCACGTGGACGCTAATTGCTCAGCTGACCGCGAACGGCGCCGGGTGGATAGTCCGACGTGTGGACGTTGACGTAATAATCGGCTGGGTTGGCGATGATGTCATCAACCAGCTCGTCCGTCGCATCGACGCAACCGGTGGCGGCACCATTGGCGAGTGGTGGCGAAAGTGTCACCACGATGGGGCCCGGGACTCCAACAGCAGCCTCATGGATGTGGGCCGCGGCCGCCGGAAGCGTGATGTTGGCGACCTGGATTTCCCAGCAGATTTCGTTGTCGTCGTCGTTCAGGTCGATCTCGGCCGTGCCAGTACCGTCGGGATCGCCGGGACCGGGCGCCTCGGCGGCTCCCGTGAGAGTGGCTACTAGCGTTTCAATGTCGGGGCCGGTGGGATCATCATCGTCGCAACCCACGATAGTGACGCCGACAAGTGCTGCAACTACGAGAAATCTGCGCATACTACCCTCCGCTCTTGGCGATAAGATTTTCGATGAAACAGCCGCGCTCGGTTTGAACTTCCCTTGCCGTTTCCGGGAGGGCGGGGTCGCAAGAGGCAGGCCTTCGGTTGTTTCATGGCGATGGTTGTTACGGGAGCACTGCCGAGGCTGGTGCCTATTTCTCTCGCAATGCGTTCAGTCGTAAGGCGTTACGATTTTGCACAAATTGCACAATTTCCGCCTTGCGGACGCCGGCCTGAGCATTCCAAGATCCCGAGTATTGACCCATTTCGGGGACGCGGCGGTCAATGGATGAGGACGGATCTATCGCCAGCGGTAGCCTCATCTCGAAATCCTCACGAGGGCTCGGCGCACCAGCACAGCACGGGTGATAGACGCAAAATCCTGAGGTTCATTTTTTTATTTACGGGCTCAGCCGCTGCCCGACGCGAGCGAATTAGCCCCGGAAACCGACAGCCATTCGCCACCTTCAGGAAATGCCTCTCTTTCAGCCATTAGACCCTGTTGCGCTTGCCCACACCTTCATGTCCATCGACTCGACGAGTGGACGTGAGGGTGAGATGGTGGGATGGTTGCACACGATCCTTCGCGACCGAGGGTGGCGAGTCAGACGGATTCCGGTCTCGCCTAACCGGGAGAACGTACTGGCGGAGTGGGGCGAGAAGCCAGCCATCACGTTTTCCACTCATGTCGATACAGTTCCGCCTTACCGGCCGCCAAGGCTGGACGCACAGCGCCTTTGGGGTCGTGGCGCATGCGACGCCAAGGGCATCGCCGCGGCGATGATCTGCGCGGCCGAGCGCCTTCGTGAGGCCGGCGTTCCGGCCGCGCTCCTTTTCGTGGTAGGCGAGGAAACGACCCATGATGGAGCCAGAGCGGCTAACGCCGTGTCGAATACGAGCCAGGTGCTCATCAATGGCGAGCCTACCGAGAGCAAGCTCTCGGTAGGAACCAAGGGAGCGCTTCGGGCGGTCATACGCGTGGAAGGAGTGGCGGCGCACTCCGCCTATCCACAGCACGGAAGATCGGCAATTGCCGCACTTATCGAGCTCCTGCACGAGCTGCCGCGGCTGTCTTTCCCACGCAGCGATCTGCTCGGGGAGACAACCGTGAACATCGGCGAAATGAGCGGAGGCGTAGCCGACAATGTGTTCGCGCCGAGTGCGGAAGCGCGGATCATGTTGCGCGTGGTGAGCGATCCTGACGAGACATGGGCCGTTTTGGAACGATGGGCGCACGGCCGGGCGACGATCGAGCGCGTCCTAGAGGTGCCGCCGGTTCAGTTGGCGACGTTGCCGGGGTTCGAGACCGCTGTCATGGCATTCGCCACCGATATTCCGGCACTCAGCAACTGGGGCACTCCCTATCTATTCGGGCCTGGCTCCATCCAATACGCGCACCGGGAGGACGAGCACATCGAGCTCGAAGAGCTCAGAGGGGCGGTGGGAGAGTACGAGCGGTTGGCGCTGGCGGCGATGCAGGAGAGATGAGAGATGCGAGTTGCGAGGAAAAGCCCCTTTGACAGGCTCGTTCTCGCATCTCGTATCTCTCATCTCGCTTTTCAGTCCCCCGCGGCCTCCGCCGTCGGCTGCCGCTCCGGGTCGGTCGATTCTTCGCCGCTTCCGTCGAGCCAGCGCACTTTGATTGCGTCGGTCGGGCACTGGCCCACGAAATGGCCATCGGCGGGCGACCACTCGAGCGGTGAAAGGACGGGATACGCTTTCTCTCCTGCATCCATGCGCATCAGCCGCGGAGCCAGTGCGACACAGGTGCGGCAGCCGATGCACTTCTTTTCGTCCACTTCCAGCTCGACCAGACGGCGGGGATGCACGCCACCCCGGCCGCGGAGCGAATTCCCGATCCGGCCTAACGAAGCCATCGCGGTACGGTAGCCGGTTTCCATCACATCCTTCGCACCCTCGAAGTTGAACCAGCCTACCTCGGCGACCCGCGGGCGGATGAGCAGTAGTGGCGGTCCCTTCCAGGTTTCCAGCGGCTGATGCTGCAGTGTGTGCATCATGATCGTCGCGGCTCGCATGTAGATCGATGCGAAGCCCTCGGCGGTGATGTCGGCAACGGGCGTCAGGTCGGAACTGCCGACATCGATGGCGATTACCGCGTGCTGTCCAACGGCGGCGACTGCGGCAGGGAGATTGTCCACCACCCCGCCGTCGATGCAGACACGGCCGTCCACGAGGCCTGGCGGAAATGCCCCCGGCAATGCGCAGGAGGCGTACACGGCGTCGAGGATGGGGACATCGCGGAGCCCCGGCAGCCCCCACACGACCTGCGTACCGCTCTCGATGTCCACTGTGTTTACGAGCAGCGGGATCTTCGTATCGCGAAAGGTGGCGTCGGCTGGAATGACGCTCGCGCAGAGGCTTCTCAGCCGGTCTTCCAGATAGAGCGAGGGCGAACGCATCCGCTCCAGGAGCATTCCCATGTGGTTGATGCGGAACAGGTCGCGACGCTTGAGTGTGCGCGCGCGCTTGGCCATTTCGGAGGCCGGCACGCCGAGAGCGTAGGCGGCACCGATGAGCGCTCCAATGCTGGTTCCGGCAACGACCGACGGGCGCACGCCGCACTCCTCGAGCGCGCGAAGCACGCCGATATGGGCAAAGCCCTTTAGGCCCCCCCCGCCGAGCACGAGTGCCGTCTGCGCCGGAATATCCGGCCGTTGTCTTGTTGGCTGCTGGGACATGGCGATCGTCTTCGGTGGCTCGGTCTGCTCGATGTAGGACGATTCATCTACCTGTTCACTACACCCGACGGGGGTCGAGGGTCGAGGGTCGGGGGTCGAGGGTCGCGGGATGCGGGATGCGGGATGCGGGGTGCGGGACGCGGGTAAGGGTTTTGATCGCGGTGGTGTTCAACTCATGCACGACGAGAGCTTTTCGACTTTGCGGGTCCATGCTCAAGGCCTCCATTTCATCGTTCGCTGCCGTACGCTTGGGGTAGTCCCGTTGCCAGCTCCGCCACGCACGCGAGGCCACTGTATTTTTCGCTGTCAAGATGCTTCGCCGTTCGATCCCCAACCCCCGACCCCCGACCCCCGACCCCCACCCTCATGGATCCACTACTGCGGTTTCGGCCGGAATTTCCGATCCTGTCCCATGCTAATTACCTGGTCTCCAACTCTCTCGGGGCGATGCCGCGCGGGGTACCGGAGCGATTGGCGGCGTATGGTGACGCGTGGGCGTCGGAAGGGGTACGGGCGTGGGCGAACGGGTGGTGGGAAATGCCGGTGGCGGTGGGCGACATCATCGCCCCGCTGATCGGCGCCGGGGCAGGCGAGGTCGTAATGGTGCCTAACGTATCGCTGGCGCAGGCAATGGTCATCTCGGCGCTCGATTTCTCCAAGCCGCGCGATGGTCTGGTCACTACAGCACTGGATTTTCCTTCGGTACGGTACGTATACGACGGGCTTGGTAGACGGCTCGGCGCCCGGATAGTCGAGGTTCCGAGCGAGGACGGGATCGGGATCGACACCGGCGCGCTCCTGGCGGCAATCGACGAGCGCACGAGACTGGTGGCTATCTCGCACGTGCTGTTCCGATCGGCGTTCATTGTCGACATCGAGGCGGTTTGCCGGCGGGCCAGTGAGGTGGGTGCGCTGGTGATGCTCGACGCCTTTCACTCGGTTGGCGTTATGCCCGTCGACGTCAAGTCTGCCGGAGCGCACTTTCTCACCGGCGGCGTGCTCAAGTGGTTATGCGGTGGACCTGGTGGATGCTTCCTGTACGTGTCCCCCGAGGTTCGCGACGAACTGGTTCCCGGGGTGACGGGATGGCAGTCGCACGCGCGGCCGTTCTCTTTCGAGCTGGAGCACGAGCCCGCTCGCGGACCGTTCCGGTGGCTGACCGGTACGCCGCCCATTCCCGCGCTGTACGCGGCGACCGAGGGGCCGCGGCTGGTCAGCGAGGCGGGTATCGGTCCCATTCGCGACAAGAACCGCAGGCAGACCGCGCGGCTGATCGAGTTGGCCGACGCACGCGGATACGCGGTGCACGCGCCGCGTGACCCTGATCTTCGCGGCGGCACCGTCGCCTTCGCCGTTCGGAACGCCGAGCCGGTGGCGCAGGCTCTTCTAGATCGGGACATCATCGTGGACTTCCGCCGCGATGCTGGGATCCGCATCGCACCGCATTTCTATACGAGCGACGACGAGATCGACGAGGCCGTTAATGCGATCGATCAGATCGTGGAAACCGGCAGTTGGCGAAGGTTCGCCGGACAGTCGCGGACGGTGACGTAAACAGCCAGGGGTGAGCGACGCGTGACGCGGGGATCCTCACTGTGCGCACCTCGCGTCGCGCATCGCTCAACCCCCGGCTTCAGCACTAGCCCTGCGTTTTGACCCTCCGTATCTTCCCCCCCATCTCAACAAGTGTGGAATGCACCGATGAGCAGCAAGCCTCCCAAGAAAGTCCGGAAAAAGTACACGAACAACGATCATCCGCTCGTCATGCTGAAGTTCGAGGATGGGCACGAGATCAAG
>JBGTNB010000349.1:0-3587 GCA_041743285.1 Gemmatimonadaceae bacterium | reverse complement strand
AGGCGGCCCAGTACAGCGACGACCGTGTCTGCGGTCTCGCCGTAGAAGCGGCTCGGAGCCGCCTCCCCCCAACCGGTGTTTCCGTCGTCGTCGATGATGCGCACCCATACCACGCGCCACTCGCTCGAGCCCCCCCGCGCGATGACGAAGGGGTGGGCGGTGCGAAGAGTGATGATCTCGTGCTCGATCCGCATTTCGCGAGCTGTTCCGGTGAAGGGACTACTGAGTGATGCCGCAGGCGAAGTTGACGACCGCTAGCGCTGCACCGGACTTGCACCCGATTTGCGCGCGAGCCACGCCGGCCTGCGCTCGGCCGCACTCCCCTGCTCGTTCAGATAGCCGATGAGCGCGTCGGCGATGTCGTTGCCGCGCTGATAGCGGTCGGCCGCGGACTTGGCGAGGCACTTCATGATGATCTCGCTGAGCGCGGGCGGAGTCCTCGCATCCACGACTTCCGGCGGAACGGGCTGCTCGTGAACGTGCTTGTAGCCGATCGAGTAGGAATCGGCGCCGTCGAACGGGGGAATGCCGAGCAGCATCTCGTAGAGCATCACTCCGAGCGCGTACACGTCGCTCCGGCCGTCGACCATCTTTCCCATCGCCTGCTCGGGCGACATGTAATGCGGCGTCCCCATGGCGCGGCCCGTTCCCGTCAGTCGCCCGTGGAAACGCGCAGTGGCGATCCCGAAGTCGGTGATGAGTGCGTGGCCATCTGCATCGAACAGGATGTTGTCCGGCTTGATGTCGCGATGGATCACACCCTGGCGGTGCGCATAGTCCAGCGCCACCGCGCACTGCGCGAGAATCGCCGCCGAATCGCCCGGCGGCACCACACGATCGCGCACCAGGCGGTCGGCGAGCGAGCCGCCCGACAGGTATGGCATCACCAGGTAGACCGATCCGTCCACGTCCCCGTAGTCCAGGATCGTGCAGATGTGCGGGTGCAGGAGCTGGCACGCCGCCTCGGCCTCGCGCCGGAAGCGCTCGCGCATCTCCGGATCGCGCGCGAGGTGGGTGTGCAGCACCTTGATGACGGCCGCACGCTCGAGCAGGTCGTGCTGGCCGAGGTAGACGTGCGCCATCCCCCCGCTGGTGAGCCGGCGAATGATTCGGTAGCGGCTGCCCGTGAGTCGTCGGAGCGCGTTGATCTCCTCGTCGGGCTGCTCGCGCGGCGCGCCGTCGAGCTCGGGCAGGGTGGTCTCGCACTTGGAGCAGTTCAGGCCGCTCGCGCGGTTCCAGGTGCCGCAGTCGGGACAGAACATCCGCTATACCCCGAACTGCATGTTCACGAAATCGTACGGCGGCCACGGCCCAGTCTGATCGAAGTGGAGCTCCGGCCGCAATCGCGCCTCCTCCGTCACCGCTGAGACGAAGCCCTCCCAGCTGTCGTGCTCCACGAGAAACGCCGCGCTCGCGATGCGCGATCCGTCGCGCGGCTTGAGAGTCACCGAAGCCGATGCGTGCTGGCGGAGCGTCCGGAAGACGTCCGCTGAAGTGGCTGCCATGTCCACATCGGTAACCTCCCCGGGCCGACGGAGCAGGTGCACCCTCGAGCCCACTCGACCCTCGACGAAGCTGAGGCCGTCGGTGAGGGTTATGTAGTGAATCTCGATCCACCGGATCACGGCTTCGCGCGACCGAAAGACTATTCCCACCGGCGCTGGCAGGAAGGCACGACGCCTGAAAATGGCCTCGGCCACCTCACGATGCGCCTGGATCTCGCCGGCGTCGGGCTCGCGGGCCGTGTAGGGAGCGGGCGCAACGACGGCGCCCAGGTCGCGGAAGGCCACGACGGTGGTGTTCGGCGCGAGAGAATCGCCGTCGGCGGCCTCGAGACCCACGACGCCGAAAAGAAGG
Source organism: Gemmatimonadaceae bacterium (assembly GCA_041743285.1). Lineage (GTDB taxonomy): Bacteria > Gemmatimonadota > Gemmatimonadetes > Gemmatimonadales > Gemmatimonadaceae > JALZIF01. The sequence goes on along the minus strand of JBGTNB010000349.1, from coordinate 1,730 downwards.
AGAGCGCTCACGCTGGTATCGGGCGGCACGGCAGTGCGCTCGACTTCAACCCGATTTCTCGTGCGGCCACTTCACCCCCTTTATCAATTGAAAGCCGATCGATCGCTCCCGCGACAGCTCCCGCAGCAGAGTCGTCTCACGCTCGACCGCGCCACGCGCCTCGCGCCATCCCCACCGCCGCCATGCCCGCCCGGCGATCTGCATCTTCTGCTGCCACGTCAGCTTCGGCTCCAACGCGGCCCGGCTTCCTGTTGCCCGCGTCGCTGAGGCACCCGGCCCGCCCGACGTCCAGTCCTGGACCTGGATATCGACGACGCCTGCGTCGCGCAGCATCTGCTTCCACTCGACGAGCAGATGCGGGCGCAACCCGAGTCGCTCGACGAGCAGCTCCCGAGCACCCATCGCGATGTCGGAGCTCCACGTAGGCTGAAGGAGGACGACCGGACCCATGGGCTTCGTCACTCTGACCAACTCGGCCACGGCGCGAGCCGGATCATCGGCTGCGGCCAGCACCGGCTCACCGATGCTGCCATCGAAGACCGCATCCTCGTGGGGGAGATCGTCGAGCGGCGCCTGCTGGTAGGTGAGGGACGGCGGTATGGGGATCAGCCGGCGGCGCGCTTCGGCCCGGCCAATCCGTTCCGGGCTGGGATCCACTCCCGTGATCGCGGCACTGGTCCTCCGGGCGAGCCATTCCGCCGTTACTCCGTCTCCGCAGCCGGATACGAGTATCTCCCTCCCCGCCGCCGGCTCGACCAGGTGCACCAGCTCCCGGTACAGGTCCTCACCAGTCGCGCGCCAGCGACCCAGCACGACCATCTGGACGAGCCGAAGTACCGCCGGAACTGGCGGAACGCGCTCGGCGTCGCTCAATGGCCGACTCTCGGCACTGATTCGCACGGGCCTGAGCGCCCGGGGAGGATCGGTGGCGTCATCAGCGGCTCCGGGGAGGGCGTCTCATGAGTGGCCCGTACGGGCATCGCAGCAAGATACCGAGGCGCGGCAAAGGCTGACAGGTCGACGGCGTCCGCTGGCCCGGAGGCAGCTCCGTCACCTTCTCCGCGCCGACCGGCGGGCGAACCAGCCCCCGGCAGTCGATCGAAGAAAGGGATCAGGATCCTAGCCCTCGGCAAGCGCGGCCATGTGCACCGCGCACGCCGCCCCGAGGAGCTCGGGAGCATAGCCGCCCTCGAGCGAGCTCACCAGGCGGCCCTCGCACCAGAGCGCCGACCGGCGGGCCATCTCCCGCGTGAGCGTATCGTAGTGCTCGAGCTCGAGCGTGAACCCGCCGAGCGGGTCGCCGCGCATCGAGTCGAATCCTGCCGAGATGAGGACGAGGTCCGGGGTGAATCCGACCGTGGCGGCGTCCACGGCCGCGAGAAACGCATCGACGTAGCGCGTGGGCTCGAGGCCGGCCGCCATCGGGACGTTCCAGACGTTGCCGCTGCCGTGGTCATCCGCGGCGCCGGTACCCGGATACCATGGCCACTGGTGCATGGACACGAGGCGCATCGCATCGTGCCCGCGGATCAGCTCCTGGGTGCCGTTGCCGTGATGGACGTCCCAGTCCACGATCAGCACCCGATCGAGGCGATGCACAGAGCGCGCGTAGTGCGCCGCGACGGCGACGTTGCCGAACAGACAGAACCCCATCCCCTGCGCGTGGAGGGCGTGATGGCCGGGCGGACGCACGGCGCAGAACGATCGGGGCACCGCGCCGCTGACGGCGA
>JBGTNB010000348.1:0-2589 GCA_041743285.1 Gemmatimonadaceae bacterium | reverse complement strand
CGATTTCCACGGTGTCACCACTAACCACCGCGCGCGGAGCGTCGAGCTCGACGACCCCCGCGTCGGCCGAATCCGTCCGCTCCAACACGTCGATCCGCGAGCCACGCGGCAAGGCTCGGAGGGCGCTCGCGTCCTCGATCTCGCCATCGGTGACGAGAATGACAGGCCGTCCGGCGGCGAGCGCGCGCTCGACCAGCGGCGCGACGCGTGAAGCGTTGTCGTCAGGTGTGTCGGGGAGCGACCGCTGGCGCACCGAATCACCCAGCACCAGCAGTGAGTCGGCAGCGAGGCCCTGGACACGTTCCCTGGCCTGTTCCCAGCCTCGGCCGCCGCCTCGAAGCCAACTACGTGACACATCGAGCGCGATCAGCGGCTCCGGGACCCGGGCCCCTCCAGCGCTGGCGTTGAGCACCAGCGCGATCAGCACTGTGAGCGCCACCGTCCGCAAGGCGATGGGGGGGAGCGCTCGAACGATCCCGATGCGTTCGCGCAGCCCATACATCAGAAACGAAAGCGCGGCGCCGAGGAGCGCCGCGAGGAGCCATGTGAGCATGGGGGAAGTCTAGGGCGGGAGGCGGGAGGCGGGAAGCGGGAGCGGACAGCGGGAAAAGGGAAATGGGAAAAGGGAAATGCCGCTGGGTCGACGCATTCCCGCATCCTCGCTTCCCGCATCCCGCTTCCCGCATCCCGCATCCCGCTCCCCGCTTCCCGCGTCCCGCTCCCGCCCTACCTCATCGCCAGCTGCCGCACATCCGTGTTCGAGTCCATTGTAGCCACCAGCTGCGCGCGCAGAACCTCGAACGCGGCGCGATCGGCAGAGGGAATCGGCTCGGCACTCCTCGAGGCAAGCGCCTTACGAGGATCGCGCTGTACTCCATTCACCAGCACCTCGAAGTGCAGGTGAGGTCCGGTGGCGAGTCCGGTGGAACCCACGTATCCGATAGTCTGCGCAATGCTGACGCGGTTGCCCTTTCGTGCACCCCGCGCAAAACCGCGGAGGTGGCCGTAGCGAGAGACGAAGCCGTTGGGGTGGCGAACCTCCACTGTGTTGCCATACCCGCCACGTACGCCGGCGTAAATGACCACACCATCGCCCACGGTGCGCACCGGTGTGCCTGAATTAGCCGCGTAGTCCGTTCCCTTGTGTGCGCGCCAGGTACCGAGGACGGGGTGCTTCCTCCGTCCGAACACGCTCGAGATGCGACGGAACGCGAGCGGCGCCCGGAGAAAGCCGGTGTGAAGGGACCTGCCTTCCGCGTCGTAGTAGCGAGCGCGCGACTTTTCGTCCCTGGCGTAGCGGATCGCCTCGATATCCTTACCCGACGCCATGAACCGCGCGGCGAGGATGTTTCCCACCCGTACGGTTCCGGCTGGTCCTAACGATCGCTCGGTCAAGACGCGGAAGCGGTCTCCGACGCGCAGGTCGCGGCTCATGTCCAGCCGGTACTCGTATATGTCAGCAAGTGCCCAGGCCAGCTCTGCCCTGGCGCGCTCTGGGAGAGCGTCACCGGCTTGTGCCACCGCTTCGTACAACGAGGATGAGATCTCCCCCTCGATCACGATCGTATCGGTCGTCCAGGGAAACTTGATCTCTTCCGATTCCCACCCATTCGCGCCGCGACGCAGATGGAGCATGTGATCGATTGCCAGCTTGAAAACCACCTCAGAAGGAACGCTGTCGAAGGCAGCTGACGTGTAGGTGACTGGCATTCCGACTGGTAGCCGGCGCAGATCCAGGACACTCGCCGCAGCCAACATGGCGGAGGCTTGGCGAACATCGAGGCCGGCGCGACCCAACAGGCCGGAAAGCGTCTCGCCCGCGCGCAGAGTGTCGAAACGCTGCGCCACGGTGACTATGACGGAATCCAGGATTGCGGGGACGGGGGGCTGCTTATCGGTTGGGGAACCGGCGGAGGAACGGAATTCGAAGGCGGCAAGGGTGAGGGAGGCAACCGCGGCGATCGCCAGTCCACTCTTGAGCCCCCGAATTCCGGGGCTGGGCAGTTTCAATCCATCTGTCTCCGAATAAACGTCGGAATTTCCATGTCCGTGAGATCCTGCTGCGGACGTTCGACGGGCGGTGCGACGGGCCGGCGTGGAACCTCGGGCACCGGCTGCCGAGTGACACCCATGGAAGGACGAGCGGATCGCGAGAATGGTATCACCGTGGGATTCTTCATCCCGGACATCGAATCCGCAAGACGACCTCCATGCACCGACTCCATTCCGCGGTCGAAGCCGGTGGCGATCACAGTCACCCGGATTTCGCCCTGCATCGCCGGCTCGTTCACCGCTCCGAAGATGATCTCGGCATCATCGCCCACCGCATCGTGCACTATCTCATTTACCTGATGGACCTCGCCGAGCGTCAAATCGTTGCCGCCGGTGATGTTCACCAGTACGCCGGTCGCTCCTGAAATGGACACGTTGTCGAGCAGGGGGCTGGCAATGGCCTGCTGCGCCGCCTCCATCGCCCGGTTCTCCCCGCGGCCAATGCCGGTGCCCATCAACGCCGAACCGCCGTTCTGCATAACGGTGCGCACGTCGGCGAAATCGACGTTCACCAGGCCGGTGACGCTGATCAGATTG
>JBGTNB010000347.1:0-4279 GCA_041743285.1 Gemmatimonadaceae bacterium | reverse complement strand
GTGGAGGGAATGCTCGGCCGCTGGGTCGGCCTCGACACGCGCGTTCCCGCGCGTGACATGGAGAGCTGTGCCCAATACGTCGTAGCCGGGATCGAGTTCGATCCCGATGCCATCTATCTACACTTCGGAGAGCGAATTGCTCCGGGCGGTTATGCGTGGGTTTTTCCCAAGGGGGTCGGCGTTGCCAACGTCGGACTCGGCATCGTCGCGCTCCATGCCGAGCGCCGTCCCGCTCGTGCCTATCTCGATGCCTATCTGGAGCAGTATTATCCAACTGGAACCGTCACCGGTTATACGGTGGGCGGAGTAATCGTGCATACGACGGTGCGACGAACTGTGACCGATGGCGTGCTGCTCTGTGGCGATGCGGCGCACATGATCAACCCCCTCTCAGGCGGCGGTATCGTCAACGCGATGAAGGCCGGCCGGCTCGCCGCCAATACTGTGACCGCGGCGCTCAGAACGGGAGATACCTCCGCGGCGAACCTGCAGCGCTACCACGACGACTGGATGGCACTCCTCGGCGACGATCACGTGCGCTTCTACCGGGTGAAGGAGGCGCTGAACAGGCTGCCGGATGCCTTTTTCGACGGCCTTGCGCGCACCGTTAGCCGGATACCGGAGCGCAAGCGCACGTTAGGGCGGATCTTCGCGCATGCGATGGTCAAGAACCCTGCACTGATGCCGGTGATCGTGAAGTATTTCACGTAAGGGCACGCGGAGATGAGAGATGCGAGTTGCGCGAACAGGCAGTACTGTCAGCTACTCGGCTGACCTCGCATCTGGCATCTAGCAACTTCCTTAGTAAGGGATCCGCCCATCCGGCGTCGCATTTCGTGAATTATGCTCGTTCCAATTGCGCACCGGTTCGTGGCCGCGGCGATGATCCATTCGGCCGGCGAAGTGGCCCCGATGCCGGGGCGAGGAGGTGACCAGAGGTAGACTGGCAGCCGCGGGATGTCGAACCGGTCGCCGCTCCAGCGCCGAGCCAGAGCAACCGCTCCCTGGTAGCCGGACTCGCCGGCCAGCCGGGCTTCTCGTTTTCCGGCGGCTCCAAACGGGTAGCTGAGCAATGGCGTAGCGCGGTCGCAGCCGCCCTCGAGCGCGGCTCGCGATTCATCCAGCTCGAGGCGAACCGAAGCCTCGTCCAGCCACGTCAGGCGCGGATGCCGCGCCGTGTGCGAGCCGAAAGTCACCCCGCGTGCTTCCCAGCGTCGCATGTCGCGCCAGCTGAGATGGGCAAAACGCCGCCCGCCATACGCAACATCCCAGCGATTCAACCGTCCTGCATACTCGGTGATCGCAAAGCAGATGGAATGCCAGCCATGCGACTCGAGCACTGGGAAGGCGTGCTCGCGAAGTCCGCGATAGGCATCATCGAAGGTTATGGCGAGCTCGAGCGGCGCCACTGCCCGCTCTCCGCGCACGCATGCCAGCAGCTCCTCGCCCGACAACGCCCGCCATCCGGCCCTGGCAAACCGCTCAATCTGCCTGGCGAACCGCTTCGGCGATAGGCGCGTGACGCCGAGCTCCTGCCGCCGTTCGATCTTGTGGTAACAGAGAATCAGCGGAAGGGCAGAAATAGATGAGAGATGCGAGTTGCGAGAGACCCCATCGTGAGTGTTCACTCTGTCTCGCACTTCGCATTGTGAATCTCGCATCTCGCAACTCGCATCTCATTCCCTTACGACAAGAACTTCTCCGCCGGTTCCGACTCGAAGCCGAACGCGTCGGCGACTGCCGCGTAGGTCACCACACCGTCGACGATGTTCAGGCCTTTCATGAGCGCGCCATTCTCTCGAAGCGCACGCTTCCATCCCTTGTTGGCGAGCTGGAGCGCGTATGGGAGAGTTGCATTGGTAAGCGCCAGCGTCGAAGTGCGTGGCACTCCACCGGGCATGTTTGCCACGCCATAATGGATGACACCATCAATGGTGTAGACGGGATTCTCGTGCGTCGTTGCCTTGATGGTTTCGACACAACCCCCCTGATCGATGGCGACGTCGACGATCACCGAGCCGTTCTGCATTTGCGCGAGATCCCCGCGCCGAATGAGCCGTGGCGCCTTTGCTCCCGCTATCAGCACGCCGCCGATGACGAGGTCGGCGGTGGAGATCTGATCCAGGATTGCGTGCCGGTTGGAGTGGAGGAGCGTAACGTTGGCCGGCATGACGTCCGACAGGTAGCGAAGCCGCTCGAGCGACAGGTCGATAATGACCACCGACGCGCCGAGGCCGGCGGCCATCTTGGCGGCATTGGTGCCCACCACGCCGCCGCCGAGGATGACGACTCGGCCCGGTTCCACGCCGGGAACCCCGCCTAACAGCACACCGCGCCCGCCATGGAGCTTTTCAAGGTACTTGGCGCCCTGTTGAACGGCCATGCGCCCGGCTACCTCGCTCATCGGGGTCAACAGGGGCAGCTCGCGCGTCGGGAGCTCGACCGTCTCGTACGCGATGCAGGTAGCGCCACTGTCGATGTGCGCCTGGGTCAGCTCCTCATCCGCCGCAAAATGGAAATAGGTGAAGATCGTCTGCCCCTTCCGCATGCGCTTCCACTCAGACTTGATAGGCTCCTTCACCTTCATGATCATGTCCGCCTCTCCCCAAACCGCGTCCGCGTCAGGCAGAATCGTCGCGCCGGCGCGCACATAGAGCTCATCGGAAAAACCGCTTCCCTCGCCGGCTCCCTGTTCCACGAATACCTCATGACCGCTTTCGACCAGCGCTTCGGCGCCGGCCGGGACGAGGGCAATGCGATTCTCGTTGGTCTTTATTTCCTTCGGAACGCCGATCTTCATAATAGGAAATAGGAAATAGGAATTAGGAAGCAGTCTTTTACAACAGGAATTAAACGCGAAACGGCAACAAAATCCCTAATCGTGTCCTTGGCAGTTTACCTGATTTCCGGTTCCGATGCCTAATCCGAGTTCCTGTTCCCGATTCCTATTTCCTATTTCCTAGTTCCTAATTCCTGTTTCCGGCCCCAGACTAAGCACCGTTTGAACCGCCGGATCGAGAAATTCGCTCGAGACCGACCGCACGTCCTCTTCCGTGATCGCCTCGATCAGGGCAAGGATCTCATCCAGCGAGCGATACGGCTCATCGTACAGCTCGGCCGAAGCGGCACGGTACATCCGGTTCGTCACGCTTTCCATCGACAGGGTGAGCTGCCCCTTGAGCTGGCCCTTCCCCGCCTGCAGCTCCTCGGTGGATATCCCGTCTGCGGTGATGCGGGACAGTTCCTGTGTAATGGCCTCGGTGGCCGCCGCCGCCGTTTCCGGTCCGGTGCCGACGTACACGCCGTGCATGCCGCTCTGCCGCTGGAACGATTGATAGGTGTAGACGGCATACGCGAGCCCCAGCTCCTCACGCACGCGCTGGAAGAGTCGCGAGCTCATGCCGCCGCCCAATACCGTGCTGGCGAGCAGCAACGCATAACGACGAGGGTCGCCGATCGGCATCGTCGGGGCGCCGAAGACGATGTGGGTCTGAGCGGTGTCCTTGCCGACGTGCCGGTGGCCCGGCACCGATGGCGCCGTCGGCGGCTCGACGAGCAGGGGGGCTTCTCCCGTCGGAATGTCAGCCCAACCGGTTTTGGCCAAAGTGTCCAGCAAACGGTCGTGATCCACGTTGCCGGCGGCGGCAACGACGAGATGCGGCGGATGATAGGCGCGATCATGCAGTGCCCGCAGATCGCTAACGCGGAGCCCGCCGACCGTCTCCCGGGTCCCCAGGATGGAGTAGCCATACGGATGCACGCCCCACATCGCCTCGTTATGCAGCTCGAACACCAGGTCGTCCGGCGTGTCCTCGACCATGCTGATCTCCTCGAGGACTACCTTTCGCTCGAGCCGAAGGTCAGTGTCTCGCAACAGCGGACGGAACACCAGATCTCCGACCACATCCGCCGCGATCTCGAGGTGCTCATCCAGAACACGTGCCTGGTATGAGGTGTGCTCGCGCGCCGTGTAGGCATCGAGTGACCCTCCCAGCGCCTCGAGCGAAATGGCAATGTCGCGCGCGCTGCGGCGCTCCGTACCCTTGAACACCATGTGCTCGAGCAGGTGCGAGACGCCCATCTTCGCGGGAGCTTCGTGCATGGATGCCGCACGCACCCAGGCCCCGAACGCCACCGACCGCACTCCCGGTACGCGCTCCGAGAGTACGGTCAGTCCGTTAGGTAGTTGCGTGCGGCGAAGTCCGGTGTCGGACCGCGGCGCCAGGTCGGTCACCGCCGGGAACGGCCTCCGCCCCCACCACCACGACGCGGCCGCCGG
>JBGTNB010000346.1:0-12655 GCA_041743285.1 Gemmatimonadaceae bacterium | reverse complement strand
TCCGCTACCTGCGACTGGTCGATCTTCTCCGCGAGTCGGAGTAGGCGCGGGCTGGCCCCGTGCGCCGCGGCCATCCGGGACATGTGGATGGCCTGCGCGTGGTGGGCGATCATCTCCTGCATGAACTTGACGTCGGCCACGGTATAGAGGGCGCCGTCGGGGACGGTGATGTGGTGTTCGTGGCCGGTCATTCCCGGCTGCTGCGCCCACGCCATCGCAGGAATGCCGACAAGCGTGGCGAGCAGTGCGAGCGAGGCAGCCGTGATGAAGTGTCGAGAAACGTTCACGTGGTGGATTTCCCTGTCATGGAACCGAGCGTGGGTATATCACGAGATACGCTACGCGGGTGATCGGGGTTGTGCCAACCCCGATCACCGCGAGGTAGGGTAGCTCGGTAGGCTAGCTTGAGTCGAGCCGAGTGTGAACTTTAACCGCGTGCAGCCGAAAGCTCGGCGGAAGGCACCGAGCGGCTTCGGCAGCAGATCCGTCGGTTTCACGTGATCGGGGAACTCAGGGCCGTTTCGCCGCAGAAGGAGCAACCCCCTAGCCCGAGCAGTATAGTCAACCGTCCGCTTCGACTTGGCAACAGCCCTTAGTGCACTCCCGCCATACGGTTTCATCCGACAGGAGCCAACGCCAGCGAGCCGTTGCGGGTATTTCTACGTCTATGTTGTGGGTTCGGCGCGTGACACACCGGTACATGTCTTCCGGACTGCCGGGTGGACGGCCGGCTGGCGTAATGCGCACCCAGATCGCTGTGATCGCACCCTCGTCGCACCCGGACTTTGGAGCGAGCCGAGGAATTCCGGCTTGGGTCATCTGTGCGACCTGGGCGGCTGATGGAGCGTTCGGAGTTCCGCACTGCTCTCGTGTGCCCTCGCAGAACGAGAGGATGTTCATCTCTGGAAACGATGCAGACGCCTGCACGGCGTCCAAATTCATCATACGCTTGTAGTACGGGGACGGCCGATCGAGCGCGATGTACGCGACCTGTTTCCAGCGCTCCAACGTGTTTACAGCAGTGACGGCGGCTTTGAGAGCCTCCATTTCAACACTTCCGGGAGCTGGGAAAACGGTGCCTTTCACGGCGCTAAGTCCGAACTTCCCGTCGTCATCTACATGGGCGAGCAACTGCTCGTCGTACCACCCCTTGATTCGCTGCTCCCGCGGTTGGGCGGAAAGTACGTCATGGTAGGGTGGCATTGCAGTGAACCCGGGACGGCCGATCTCACACCATCCCGCGCCACACTTGATCCCCATGTAGTTCTCCATCCTAACGGAGTCAAAATCCCAACGTGCGACGGGTGGAAAGTTCTCGTGAGCGTCCCCGCTAAAGGTACGCTTTACCTTCAAATCGCTCGACTGCAATTCGTGCGGATGCCTCGGCACCGTGCAGCGTGATTGCGCGGTATCCACCCAGAGTAGCATCGCGTGCCATCGCAGACTATCGACTGGTCCCGGCGGAACTGGCCCCGGATCGGACCACACGTACAGGCAGCTGAACCCTGGTTTGATTCCGAGTGGCGTATACTCTGACCGGTCGAGATTAAGAATCAGAGCCGCGGCGCTGACGCTATCCACTACTTGGGTGTCAAGAACGAAATCGACGGAATCGAGCGACGCGGAGGCAAAAATGGCGGTGAGCGGACCGTACTTGGTTCCCTGGTTCACGATCAGTTTTTGACAATCGTTGAACTCTGGAACGTCCGTGTTGCGTTTGGAGAGCGCAAACCCTTCGGGCCCTAGCAAGCCGCCGCCGAGCCGTTTCGGCAGACGTTTCCAATGTTCTGGACACTCGGCCAACTCGAACCGCGAAGGCTTCGTCCACGGCCATTGCCAATTCTTCAGCACCGCCACCGCAGCAATTGCCAGTACCGCAATGCCCAATGTCACGAGCCACCGACGCCCGGTCATGACATCCTCCGTAGATAAGTGGATGCTGCGCGGAATCGCACTACAGGGAAAACGCCATCACGCATCGGGCATCGTGCCGCGCCCGATGGCGCCCATGTTTCAGCGCGCCAAGGCGCGCATTCGTTGCGTCAGCGGCAGAAAAAATTCGTCAGGTACGTCCCATAGCGTCGCGACCGGGGCAGCCCATAGCCGAGCCGTAGTGCGGTCGCCCAATCGGTCGGCGAGATCGGCCCGCAACGCCATGGCGCGAATAAGCCCACCTGCGCGAGCGACATCGGAGAGCGTTTCCGGCGTCGAGAACGACAAGGAGTCGAGGGTTGGAGCGAGCCAAGCTAACGCGGCACGTTCTTGGCCGAGGCTCGCAAGTACCGCCGCTTCGGCGTGCAGCATGTCCAACGTGATTTCGGCGGCCCTAACGACGCCACGCCGCCTGGCGACACGAAGCTCAGTCAGGATCTCGATTGCGCGCGAGGTGTCGTCGGCGCGCCACGCCGCGATTATGCGACCGCTCAGGGACGAGCCGCCGGCGTTGCCCGCCTCGGTCGTGAACGGGACGTCCGGGATTGCCAGGAAAGCGGCTCGAACCAGCCATTCCGCGCGAGCGATGTCGCGCTGGGATCCGGTCATGCCCGTGCGCAGCGCACGATCCACGTCCCGTTCCAGGCGACGAATGCTGTCGGTGGGGCCACCGATCGCGGCAAACGCAAGCAGCGCGGGCGCGGAGTGCGCTATCGCCGGCGGCGTGACGCGCCCCTGGTGGAGCCGCGCAAATGCCGCCGCGCGTGCAGCGCGTCCGGTGAGAGCCGCAAGGCCAGCCAACATCCTGGCTTCCTCGCGATCGCCGGTGGCTGGTTCGCCGAGTATCGAATCGGCAAGCTCGCGCGCCGCGCGGAGACTCGTCAGGTCGGCTGGTATGGCATACTTGACTCGAATCCACACCTCGGCCGCGGCTATGCGGCGGCGATCGTCAGGCGCCGTCGCCAGTCGGCGGGCCAATCGCAGCGTATCGAAGGCCGACGGGTTACCGAGAAGGTCGAGAGCGACAGCAACGGCTTCCAGCGCGTCGACGCTCCGCGGATAGGCGGCGCGAAACATCGTGGCAATCTCATGGAAGCGTTGGCGCTGGTGCAGGGTGGCGGCATTGGCAGCATCGCTAAGAGTAGTGGTCGTACTCGCGGCGAACTGGAATGCCGGCTGCGGAACAAACGCGAGTGAATCGCCTTGCCAGGTGGGATGAGCAAGGAACTGCGTCGTGTCGGGAGGTAGAGCCTGTCCTCCGCGTAAGGCGTCGGCGCTCGTCATCAACAGGAGTCTTACGTCGTGAAACGATCCGCCGCGAAAGGAACGATGGATTGACGGTAACAGCTGAAAGGCGCGTCCGTACGCGCTGAGCGTGGCATTGTAACTCGTCCGAAACCGCCAACCGGTGGGGCTCGTTGGGTCGGGCAACACTGCTTTGTCGCTGCGCAGGCAGGTGCCGAGGCCGTACCATGCCTCGAAATCCTCCGGTGAGCGTTCCGTAATGTCGGCGAACAGTCCGCATGCTCCAACCACATCGCCCCGCGCCTGCGCGAGCAACGCATCCGATAGTTGCCGATCCTCCGGCGCCAGTGCCTCACGACCAGCGGCGGCGCGCTCTGCGGCGAACCTCCAGCGCGGCGCGGACTCGCGGCGCCAGCTGCGAATCTGTGCCAGCTTGAGATAAGCTTGCGCGAAGTCGGGATCGTGCTGTGTGGCCAAGACGAGCATCGAGTCGGCCAGTGCGAGGTCCCAATCTGCCAGCGCAGCGCGAGCGCGGTTCTCCGCCTGACGAGCGGGCGCCGAACGTGTCTCGACGACCGCTGCAATGCGTCCAATTGGCACGTCACCGCGGAACAGCAACCGCTCGGCCAATGCCGTTACGGCGGAGTCGGCGTTAGCGAGATCCGTTCCTATCCGAATCACGGCGGTTTCGAGGAGCGATCCCGTACGAGTATCATAGAGCGCCGCGTGCAAGCGAAAGTCGTTGCCCGTGGTCGACAATCTTCCGCTCACATATCGTCCAGCGCCCAGTTCCGTCGCGACGCGTCGCGTGGACTCGACAGTGGGCTCGCCGCGGTGCCCTCGCGCAACGGCATCGGTCACCTGCATCGGATCGACGACCGATATTCCGCTCCATCGGGCGAAAGCGTCGTGCAAGCGCAGCCGCACATCGAATTCCGCATCCGATCCGACGCGACCCGCGAATGGAAGGACGACGAATCGCGATGTGTCCGGCAACGTGGGCGGCACATTAGGCTCCGACTCGGTTGCGCCGTTAAGTCGGTTAGCTGCTGCGCGCACGGTTGTAAAGATGATCGCCCCAGCGAGCAGGGCGACGAGCGCTATCGCCCCCAGCCGCCTGGCGCGCCACCCCGGCATTAATGCGCGGGTCTCCTCCAGCCAGCTTTCGTCGGTGGTGGGAGTATCCAGGAGTGCGCGGGAGAACTCGGCAGCCGTGGCGAAGCGGTCGCCAGGCGACTTGGCCAACGCGGTCATTACGAGCCGCTCCAACGAGCGCGACACGGGCCGCACGGCACGAAGTGGCGAAACACGCGCCGTGAGATGCTGCGCGGCAAGCTGCCGTGACGTCACGCCGCGAAACGGCGGCTCTCCGGCGATGAGCTCGTATAGCACGCAGCCGAGACTGTAGATGTCGCTGCGACCATCCACCACCCCTTCCCCGGTACACTGCTCGGGACTCATGTAGCTCGACGTACCTAACGTCAAACCGGTGGCGGTCAGGTGCTGCTGGTCGGCCACATCCATTGCCAGTGAGATGCCGAAGTCGGCTACCAGCGCATGTCCATCGGCGAGCAGGATGTTATCAGGCTTTATGTCGCGGTGAACGACGCCCTGTCGATGCGCGTAGTGAAGCGCATCGGCCACCTCGCGCACTATGCGCACCGCTTCGTGGATGGCGAGCGGGCCGTCTCGGTCGAGCAGAAGGCGCACCGATCCCCCCGGCTCGTACGGCGTCACCAGGTATAGGCGCCCATCGTGTGTTCCGGAATCGAGAAGCGGCAGGATGTTCGGATGCGCGAGCCCGGCGCTGATCTCGATTTCCCTGAGGAACCGATCGGCCTGCAGCGATGCGGCGAGCTCCGGCCGGAGCACCTTGATTGCCACGAGCCGACGGTGCTTGAGCTCGCGGGCAAGATAGACTATGGCAGCGCCGCCCCGTCCGAGCTCGCGCTCGATCGCATACCCAGGAATGCTCGAGGGCAGACTCGTCGGCAAGATCTCGGGCGCGTCCGAATCGCGGCGCGGCGGTTGCCCCACCACCTTGGACGTCAACTCGGTGCGCGGCTCGGGAGCGCCGGAGACGATGGCGTCAGAAGAGCCGGGCGGCCGCCGATCGGGCATGACAATCCCCCCACCGGCGTGGCCTCACGCCGGGCCCTACGGGTGATCCGTCACGCCTATTCTACGGTATTAGGATGGCCGTCGCAATCCTCGGATGACTGGCCGGCGATCCCTGCACGTTTCGCTTTCGGCAGGACCTCCAACATGTGATGGAGCCTTGGTAGGGGTATCACGAGATACGCCACCCGGTGGAGCGGGGTCGTACCAAATCCCGACCGCGGTGGGGCAGGGAACCGCAATCCAGGTGATCGTTGGCGAAAGGGTAATACCCGTCGTGATGTCGCTAACTTCGAGTCGGCTGGTTATGTGATCCGAGTGTGACCTTTTCCTGCGCGCACCCGAAGGCTCGCCCCGGGAGGCATATAAAGCTGAGTGCGACACGAGATCCGTCGGTCTGACATGATCGGGGCGCTGTTCGAGGCGTGCGTGGAGTCCGTGGAGGAGGCGCAGGAGGCGGCCGCGTGGGGCGCCGACCGACTCGAGCTATGCATCGATTTGGCGCACGACGGCTGTACGCCGCTTCTGTCGATCGTCGCCGAGTGCTCGGCCGCCGCCGAAATTCCGGTGATCGCAATGGTGCGTCCGCGACCAGGGAACTTCGTGTATTCCAGCGCGGAGATCGATGCGATGTGCGGTGACATACGCGATTTGGCCGCGCGCGGCGCCGCCGGATTCGCAACGGGCGCTCTGAATACCGACGACAGCCTCGATCTTTCCGCGACCGTACGGCTCGTCGCTGCCGCCGGCACCCTCCCGGTCACCTTCCATCGCGCGTTCGATCGCGTACCTAACGTCGACGACGGGCTCGAGGCCCTCGTTGGCCTGGGCGTGCGGCGTGTGCTCACGTCAGGCGCCGCAGTATCCGCCGTTGCCGGCATTGACACTCTTCGGCGGCTGGCCGATCGAGCGGCCGGGCGAATCGAGGTCGTCGCGGCTGGTGGCATCCGTCCTTTCAATGTGGATCGCGTCGTCGCGACCACAGGCGTACCGGCGGTGCACGCGCGATGGACCGGGTGGCGTCAAGCGCTTGGCGCGCGGTAATGCCCTTGTGGAATCCGACGGGGTACGGGTGCCGCTGCGAACACTGCGGCGTTCGGCTTCGCGTCGGCAGAATCGGAATCGACTAGCAGGACATCGAACCTGACCGTGGAGCTGCGTCGGGTCTTGCGTCCGAAGCAAACGGCGGCGCTCGGATAAAATTCCGCACTATAGGCGGGCCGAGCAGTGCGTTAGGGCGCTGTCGATCGCGCCCATGTAATAGTGTGTACGCCCCAACTCCCGATTCACGATCAGAGAGACGGGATCGAGTTCACGCGCACGTCGGATAGCGCGCAGTGCCTCCTCCTCGCGCCCGACCGCATTGAAGAAGATCGACTGCCAGTGATGCGCGGTCGTATAGTTGGGATCGAGCGCGATTGCCCGCCTGAAGTGCCGGTCGGCCTCCTCCCAATCCCACGAGTAGGTGACGCCGAGAAATCCCAGGCTGGCGTAGGCCTCTGCGAGCGTGCTGTCGAGCATCAAGGGGTGCTCGGCCGCGGACCGTGCCCGCGCGTAGGTCTCGGACGGGCTGATGAAGCCGTAGGTGAGCGAAAGTGCCTCCGCGTCGGCGAGCCCAGCCCAAGCCAGTGCGAACGTCGAGTCCAAGGCAAGGGCCTCGCGGAAGGAATCCGCCGCCCGGCGAAGACCATCCACCGTTCGCTTCGCCATGAAAAACCGGCCATCCAGGAATGCCTGATACGCGGCCAGGCTCGCCGGCTGATGACGCCTACGGGTCCCCGACCCGTCACCGAGTTCGAGCTCGAGCGCGTGGACGATGGCGGTGGCGATCTCATCCTGGACTCGGAACACGTCGGAAGGATCGCCAAGCTCGCGCTGAAAGTTACCACCCCAGATTTGGAATCCGTCGGCGACGTTCACGAGGCGGGCTGAAATGCGGAGCGAACCGCCGGCGCCGGGATATCGGCGCCTGGTGCTGGACACGAGTCGTTAGGGCTCGTGCTCGCCGCTCCGCCCCGGACATCGTCCAGTGTGGGGGATCTGGTGGTGGGAACATTTTGGAGCTTGTGCCGGAATGACGCGCATCGTACATTCGGCCCCATAGCCTTGCCAAGGGAAAGGCTCTTGCGATCCGATAAAGGCGGTCCGTTCCAAGCACACGAATGAGTCGATCCCCAATGTGGCGCCGGTATCTCCGGTTCTGGGGGCCCGACATCGAAGCCGATGTTGACGAGGAGCTCGCGTTCCACCTCGCGATGCGCGCCCGCTACTTCGAGGCGCGCGGCATGTCACCGGACGAGGCGCGGCGGGCCGCGGCGGAACGATTCGGAGATGTGGCGCGGATTGGCAATCAACTTCGAGATCACGATCGTCGCCGCCAACAGGTCCACCAGAGGAAAGAATTCATGGGCGATCTCGCGCAGGACCTCACTTACGGGCTTCGCGCGCTGCGTCGCTCGCCCGGATTCAGCGTCGTCGCCATTCTGACCATCGCGCTCGGAATCGGTGCGACGACAGCGATTTTCTCGGTCATTAGCGGGGTGGTGCTCCGCCCGCTTCCCTATGTCGAGCCGGACCGGATCGTCATGGTCTGGATGGACAACACTCGTCAGGGGATCGAGAAGGACATCCACTCCTACCCGAATTTCAACGACTACCGCTCGCAGAACACCGTGCTTTCGGACATGGCCGGGTTCGGTAACGCGAGCCTGACGCTGACGGGCGGCGACGAGCCTCAGCGCATCCGCGGAGCCTCGGCCGAGGCGAGTCTCTTTCGAGTGCTTCGCGCGACACCGGCAATCGGGCGTGTGTTCACCAGCGAAGAGGAGGAGACGGGTAACGACGGTGTGATCGTGCTCAGCCACGGCCTCTGGGAGAGAGCGTTCGGTGGCGATCGCGGTGTCGTGGGAACGACGGCCCAGGTAAACGGGCGACCGCGCACAGTCATCGGCGTCATGCCGCCGGACTTCGCCTTTCCGGCGAAGGATACCGAAGCGTGGGTGCCGCTGGTGGTGGGGCCACAGACTCGTGAGTCACGGAATTCCTTCTGGCTGAGCGCGGTAGGCCGGCTCCAGCCGGGGGTGACGCTCGAGCGCGCTGAGGCCGACCTGGCGACCATTGCTAACCGGATCGCTCAGGAGTACCCGAGTCAGCAGGGCTATGGCGCCAACCTGGTGACGCTGCCTGACGAGGTGGTCGGCGGCACGCTCCGCACTGCGCTCTGGGTAATGATGGGTGCGGTCATGGCAGTGCTGTTGATTGCCTGCGCCAACGTCGCCAATCTGCTCCTCTCCCGTGCCGCGGCGCGCGAGCGTGAGATCGGCGTCCGGGTCGCGCTCGGCGCGAGTCGCGCGCGGGTCGTAAGGCAGCTGCTAACCGAGAGCGTGCTGCTCGGCCTGATCGGAGGTGTGGCGGGGGTGATCGTGGCCTGGGTCGGATTGCGCGTGCTAATGCGGCTCGCCCCTGCCGATCTCCCGCGCATCGATGAGGTGTCGCTCGACCCGATGATGCTCGGAATCGCATTGCTCCTCTCAGTGGTCACCGGACTCGCCTTCGGCCTCGTTCCCGCTCTACAGAGCTCGCGCACGGCGGTTTCCGCGGCGATGCGCGAGGGAGGACGAGGGGGGACGACCGGAAAGCAGGGGCAGCGGCTGCGCCGGGTGCTGGTCGGCGCGCAACTCACGATGGTAGTGGTGCTGCTCACGGCTGCCGGCCTGATGATCCGCAGCTTCATCGAGCTGCAGCGGGTCGACCTGGGATTTCAGCCCGCCAACCTGCTGACGATGCGGCTGCAGCCCTCGGCCGCACGTTATGATTCCGCGGCCACTTTGCGTGCGTTCTATGGAGAACTGTTTGAACGAACGCGCGCCCTGCCCGGCGTACAGGACGTCGCGGCGATCACCGACATATTCCTCAGCGAGACACCAAACTCGACGGGATTCGTGGTCGAGGGACAACCGCTCGTCCCTGATGCCGAGCGCGTTGAGACCCCGGTCGATGCCGTGACGCCGAATTACTTCCAGGTGATGGGGATCCCCCTGGTCCGGGGACGCGCGTTCACTGACCAGGATCGTACCGGCGCTCCCGTGGTGGCGATCATTAACGAGGAAATGGCGAGCCGTTACTGGCCGGCGGAGGACGCGATCGGCAAGCGGTTCAAGTTCGGTGACGACCCGGAAAGCGCGCAGCCGTGGATGACCGTTGTCGGCGTAGTAAGCGACATGCGGAGAACCGGGTTCGACCGGCCGGTGCGCTACGAGACGTTTCTGCCTCATGCACAGTTCACGGCGCGTACGATGACGCTCGTCGTGCGAACCGTTGGAGAGCCCGGTCAGATGGCGGGGCCGGTTCGTCAGGCAGTGCGCACAATTGATCCCGATCAACCGGTGTTCGAGGTCGGCACGATGGACGAGATGCTCTCCGGAATGATCGCGCAGCGTCGCTTCAGCATGGCGCTCATCGCGACGTTCGCCAGTCTGGCGCTCGTGCTCGCTCTTGTCGGCGTGTACGGAGTCACATCGTATCTCGTGGCCCAGCGTACCAGGGAAATCGGGGTGCGGCTCGCTCTGGGAGCCGATCCGCGATCGGTCGTCGGCATGGTGGTGCGGCAGGGAATGGTGGTCGCGGCCGTAGCGCTCGCGTTAGGGGTGGCGTCGGCACTAGCTCTCACGCGTCTCATGGCCGGACTGCTCTACGGGGTGAGCAGCACCGATCTGCCGACGTTCGCCGCGGTCGTGGCGCTCCTCGCCGCGGTCACCGCGGTGGCGAATTGGCTACCAGCGCGCCGGGCGGCCCGTGTCGATCTGAGTTTCGCGCTTCGAGGCGAATAGCGCTCCGATCGGACGAGTGGCGTTGATCGCTCGGCTGACCGCATGGAAGGCTATTCTCCCCGTAGAACCACCGCGGGACTGGTGCGCGCGGCCCGGCGCGCCGGGAGCAGTGTCGCCACCAGGCTTACGCCGACCAGAAGCGTGGTGGCCAGCGCAAACTCGGTGAAGCTCGTCGGCTTCACCTCATAAAGCAGTGACCGCAGGAACCGGCTCGCGCTCACGGCCGCCGCTAGTCCGGCAAGCGTTCCCGCGGCGACGAGCGCCATTCCGTCACGAATGACCATCGAGCCGACGCGTGAGGGTGCCGCGCCGAGTGCCAGGCGAATCCCGAACTCGCGCACCCGGCCGGCCGCGGCATACGACACCACGCTGTACACGCCAATCACGCCTAGCAGCAGTGCGGCGCCACCGGCCACGGCGATCAACAACATCGTCAGGCGTACGCGTGCCGTCGCCGAATCGACGAGCGCGCCGAGCGGCCGGATGTCCACCGCCGGCACGCGAGGGTCGATGGCCGTCACCATCCGCTGTATCGTCCTGGCGGACGGCGGCCGGTCGGCCCTAACGACGTACTGCGCGCCGCGGGGCACGTATGGAAGGGGGCGGCTGTCCCGCGGCATACCGTCGCCGTCTCGCAGAATGGGGAAGTACACCATCGCAACGGGCCCGTCCTCGATTCGCCTGCCGTGCACGTCACCAACCACCCCCACCACGTGGAATACCGCCTCTCTCCTTCCACCGATCTCCGGCCGCCGTATGTGCCGCCCAACCGGATCGGCCGTGCCGAACAGGTTGTTCGACAACCGCCGGCTGATCATCACGGCCGGTGCGTCAGAGCGGACGTCTCCAGGCGCAAACGACCGTCCGCTCAGCAGCGGGATGCCCATGATGCGGAAGTATTCGCCGCTCGCCATGTTCGCTTCCGCGGATACCGGGGCGCGCTCCTCCCCGGCGCCGCCGACGACCTGCAGCGGAATCCCCATCTCGGTGGGCGGCTCACCTAACGGTAGTTGCAGCGCCGCCGCCGACCCGCGCACACCAGGGAGCGCGTTCAGCGCATCCATGACGCGCGCGTGAAAAGCGACGCTCTCCCCGTACGATGCATAGCCGCTCCATGGGAGCGACACTTCGAAGCTCGTGGCGCCCGCGGGCTCAAACCCCAGTTCGGCGTTGCGCAGATTCCAGAAGCTGCGCCCAAGCAGGCCGGCGGAAACGAGCAGGGCCAGAGCGGTCGCGATCTGCATCGTGACGAGCGCGTTCTGCGCGCGCTTCCATCCGCGGCTCGCCGTGGCCCGCGTGTTCCGCAACCTATCAAACACTCCGTCCATCCCGGTACGGGTGACAGCCGTTGCGCCGACTGCGGCACCAAGGGCCAGCGCGCACGCCAGAACGAGCGCGATAGTCTCCGATCCGAATGCCACTTCATGGAGGCGCGGGATCTCGCGTTCGGTGAAGCCGAATTTCGTCGCCAAGGCAAATGCCGCAACTGGCATAGCGACGACTACCGACGCCAGGCCGAGAACCATCCCTTCGATGACGAAGCGCTGCGCCAATGCGAGCCGGCTGGCGCCGAGCGAGAGCGCGATGGCGATCTCCTGGCTGGCCCGCTCGGTGCGCAGGAGGAAGAGGTTGACGACGTTCGTAGTGGCAATTAGCAGCACGACCGCCACGAGCGCGCCGAGGAGCAGCAGTTGCGGGCGCACCGGCTCCACGGTCGCCGCTTTGAGCGACTGTACAATGACACGCGCTTCGCTACGCCGAATCAGCTCTGGGGTGATTGCCGGAAACCGGTCGGACAACGTTGGAAGGAGCGCACTCAGCTCCTCCGACGCCCGTGACGGTGTGGCATCGTGGCGCAGGCGACCGATGAACGTGAGATAACGGTCGTTGAGAGATGCGTGCTCGGCGCTCATCGATGCCGGGTACCAGATTCTGACGTCTGGATCCGGGAAGTCGAACGATTGCGGAAGCACACCAATCACGACGCGCTCGCCGCGATTGATGTTGATTCGTTGTCCGATGATCGTGGAATCGCCGCCATATCTCCGTTCCCAGAGTTCTTCCGAAATGAGTACGGGGATCCGGTCGCCGGTCCAGGCGGTGTCGCCTGGCTCGAACAGCGCGCCGATGAGCGGGACGACGCCGAGCATCGTAAAAGCGCTCGGCGTCATCATGGCGGCGGTTACGCGCTCGGGCTGGTCGCCGTCGGCGATTGTGATGCCATCGTTAGTATGGAAGGCCCCGGTGCCGGCGAGTGTGCGCGTGCCACTGGCCAGGTGGATGTAGGAGGCCTCGGAGTGCAGGTCGCCCGGCGCTGCGATGCCGTCGGTTACGAGGGAGACCCGAACCAGCTCGTCAGGGTTGGCGTAAGGAAGGTCGCGGAGAAGGACGCCGTAGACGATGGAGCCGATGCCGACGGCCGCGCCGATCCCTATGCCGAGTGTTGCGACGACGCCGGCGGCGTATCCGGGGGAGCGTCGCAGCCGGCGTAAGGCGAATCGTGCGTCGCGGGCGAGATTGTCGATCGCAAC
>JBGTNB010000345.1:0-7039 GCA_041743285.1 Gemmatimonadaceae bacterium | reverse complement strand
CCGAGCGGCGGTCGCGCTCGCCGCTCGGCAGCCAACGCTCAGGGCACCTGCACGACGGCCACGCCGTCGATGTTTACGTTCTGGTCCGCGTTCCCCTCGAAGCGGGACGCCTGGAGCCGCACCGTGCCACCACCCGCGTCCTGCTGGTCGATGTTGACGCCGTCGTCGCCGTTGTCGGAGCTGACGCTGCGGACGATCTCGCCGTTTACATCGCCGTTGCCGAACTCCTCCAACTGAATTCCGTTGTCGCTGCTGCCGGTGCTCGTGACGTTCTGCAGACGGAACAGGATGCCGCCCAATCCGTCGGCCGGATCCGGCGTCCCCTCGGCGTCGGCATCTTCGCTCGCCTTGATGTTGTCATCGAGGTTGTCGATGGCGATAACCTTATTGAGCCAGACGACGATGTCGCCGGCTCCCTCTTCGTCCAAGTCGATCCCGCCATCGAGGTTCCGGCTGGTGCTGACGTGGAGAAAGTCGGCGACGATACTGCCGGCGCCTGCCTCATCGATGTCGAAGCCGTCCTCCAGATCGCTCGGTAGCTGCGGCTGAGTGCCGTTGGCGTCGAAGGTGCTGTGCCTGACGACGACGCGCACGTCGCCGTCGCCCGTCTCGTCGAACTCGATGCCGTCGGCCGCGTTCCCGGTGATCGTGGACCGCTCGATCCGCGCGATGATGCCGCCGTCACCACCTTCATCGACACGAATTCCGTCCCGGTCATCGATCCCCGGCGCGAAGCCGGTATTCAGGATCCGGCTGTCGATCAATGTCAGGCGAATGCTTGCAGCGGAGCCGTGCGTCTGGTCATCGATGTGGAGCCCGTACTCGCCGTGCCCCTCGAGGGTCACGCCATGGAGCTCCACGGCGATCTCGCCCGTAGCCGAGGCGGGGATAGGTACGAAGATCCCGTCCTGCCCGGCGTTCCGGATCGTCAGGTCGTGGAACGCAAGCGAGGCGCCACCGCTGGAGGTGAACGCATCGCCGACGCCGCTCGCGTCAACGGTTGCGCCCCGGCCGTCGATCACCAGGGGCTGGCTGCCGGTGTAGACGAGTGGGGCCGTGATCGTGATGCTCCCGATGCCCTTGTCGAATCGGATCGATCTGATGGAAGCGTCGGCGTTGGCCGCACTGATGGCCGCGCGAAAGGAGCCAGCTCCCGCGTCGGCCGCTGTGGTGACGCGGACGGACCCGCGGGCCTGGGCAAAGAGCGGGCTAGCGTGGTCGTCATCGAGATTCCGGGGCGCCGTGACGTCGTTGCCGCAGGCGGTGAGTCCCGCTGTGGCAACAAGCGCGGCGAGGGCGAAGCACGTTCTCATCGCAACTCCTTTGGTTAGTTGAGGTGCGGAGGAACGTGAACGGAGGGGGTCCCGAAGGGCCGTTGTGTGCGCAACAGCTGTGCAACGACTGGGCGACTGGGGTCCGGCAGCATGAAACACGCGGCACGTGTTCGGCGGGCACGAGACCCGCATCGGTTAGCTTGGCTCGCGGACCACCTATTCACTCTTCCCATCACGACATGACCACGACACGAGAAATCGGCGCGCGGGTCTGGGCGATCGCAGAGGGGTACATCCCGGCGACGAGTACCGGCCCGGAGCCTGAAATGCTCAGTCACGAAACCGCGTGTTTGCTGAATGCCAGCCCGGACGACGCCGAGGTCCAGATCACGATCTTCTTCAGCGATCGCGCGCCGGTGGGTCCTTATCGCCTCACCGTCCCCGCGCGCCGCACAAAGCACGTGCGGTTCAACGACTTGCGCGAGCCGGCACCGATCCCGCTCGGGACTGACTATGCCTGCATCATCGAGTCCAGCGTGCCTATCGTCGTTCAGCACACACGTTTGGATTCGCGGCAGGCCGCCAATGCACTGATGAGTACCATCGCGTACGCCGCCTCCTGAGTGCGAACGCATAGATGAAAGCACTTACCGTCGTGCCGCTCGAACCGGACTCGGCCGAACTTACCGAGATGGACGAGCCCACGCTTACGGAGCGCGATGCGCTACTGGTGGAACTGGTTTGCGTGGGGGTTTGCGGCACGGATCGCGAGATCCTCGCCGGCGAGTACGGCGAAGCGCCGCAGGGGTCCCGCCGCCTGGTGCTGGGGCACGAGTCGTTAGGGCGCGTGCTCGCGGCTCCGTCTGGGAGCTCGTGGAAGGTGGGCGACCTGGCGGTGGGCATGGTGCGGCACCCGGACCCGGTGCCCTGTCCCAACTGTGCAATCGGCGAATGGGACATGTGCCGGAACGGTCGATACACCGAGCACGGGATCAAAGGCCGCCACGGCTTCTGTTGCGAGCGGTTTGCGCTCGATCCAAGGCATGCGGTCAGAGTCGACGCGTCGCTCGGAGAGTTGGGCGTGCTGCTCGAGCCGGCCAGCGTGCTCGCCAAGGCCTGGGAGCACATTGAGCGCATCGGCTCTCGCGCCCTGTTCGAACCGGCGCGTGTGCTGGTGACCGGCGCCGGTCCGGTCGGCCTGCTGGGCGCATTGATGGGACGGCAGAAGGAGCTCGAGGTCTGGGTGCTCGACCGTGCCAGCGACGGGCTCAAGTCCGATCTCGTGAGCCGGTTAGGCGCGCACTTCGTGGCGGATCTCGCCGACGTCGATGAGGGCATACTGTTCGACGTGACGCTGGAGTGTACGGGGGCGGGCTCGCTCGTGCTGGAGGTCATGCGCCGAATAGGGCCCGGCGGAGTCGCCTGCCTGACGGGGGTCTCCTCGGCTAGCCGGGTGATTGAGCTCAATGCGGACGAGCTTGGCCGGGAAATCGTCCTCGAGAACGGTGCGATCTTCGGATCGGTCAACGCCAACCGCCGCCACTATGAGCTCGCCGCAGAGACGCTCGCGCGCGCCGACCGCTCCTGGCTCGAGGCAATGATCACGAGGCGCGTCGGTCTAGAGTCGTGGCCTGACGCCTTGCAAAGCGGCGCTGACATCATCAAGAACATCATCACCGGTCCAGCTTTCCCGGATGTCGCCGACGCAGCGTTAGCCGGAGCTCGGAGCTAATGGCCAGTCGAATCGAGGATTATGCGCTGATCGGAGACTGCCTGAGCGGCGCTCTGGTGGGTAAGGACGGCTCCATCGATTGGCTGTGCCTGCCGCGCTTTGATTCCGCGGCGCTGTTCGCGGCACTGTTGGGTGACGAGAGCAACGGCCGATGGTCCATAGCGCCTGCCAGCGATGCCTATCACGTGCAGCGACGCTATCTGGGCGACTCGATGGTGCTGGAGACGGTGTTCGAAACCGATACGGGGACCTGCCGGATCATCGACGGGATGTTGCTAGGCACCCCGGACCCGGATCTGGTGAGAATCGTCGAGGGCGTGACGGGCAGTGTGGATCTCGTGATGGAACTCACGATCCGATTCGACTACGGCTCGATCGTGCCATGGGTGCAGCGCACCGGACCGCGTTCGTTTCATGCCATCGCTGGTCCGGATGCACTCGAGTTCGTGAGTCCGGTCGATTTCAGGAATGAAGACTTTTGCACGCGCGCAAGCTTCACCGTGCGTCCGGGCGATCGGTTGCCGTTCCTGCTGGTGTGGCATCCTTCCCACCAGGTGATCAAGACCGAGATCAAGGATCTTTGCGCCGCGATGGACGAAACCGTCGAGGAATGGGAACGGTGGTCCTCGCGCTGCACGGTCACGGGCGAGGGTCGCGCCAAAATCATGCGCTCCCTTCTCTGTCTCAAGGCGCTGACCTACGCGCCAACCGGCGGAATGGTAGCCGCGTTGACCACCTCGCTGCCCGAGAGCATCGGCGGCAGCCGGAACTGGGATTATCGGTACTGCTGGGTGCGAGACGCGACCTTTACGCTCTACTCACTGGTGCTGAGCGGATTTCGGGAAGAGGCTACTGCCTGGGTGGACTGGCTCGTCCGGGCGGTCGCCGGCACTCCGTCGCAAGTCAATATCATGTACGGCTTGGCGGGTGAACGTCGGCTGACTGAGCTCGAGCTCGACTGGCTTCCTGGTTATGAGAATTCGCGCCCCGTGAGGATTGGCAACGCCGCGTACGAGCAGCTCCAGCTCGACATATTCGGGGAGCTCATGGATACGGCGTGGCTCGCCTTGAAGAATGGCCTCCCGATCACGACCACCGCTTGGAACGTATTCAGAAGGATGGTCGAGCACCTCGAGACGATATGGGACAAGCCTGACGAGGGCATCTGGGAGGTCCGCGGGCCAAAAAGGCACTTCACGCACTCTAAGGTGATGGCCTGGGTGGCCTTCGACCGAGCCATCAAGATCGCTCGCCGATCCGAGCTGGAGGCGCCGCTCGATAGGTGGACGGCGATTCGCGAGCGAATCCATGGGGAAGTCTGCGAGCGAGGGTTCAATCGCGAGAAGGACACGTTTACGCAGTCGTATGGTGAGGACGCGCTCGATGCGAGCCTTCTGATGCTCCCGCTAGTCGGTTTTCTGCCTATCGAGGATGCGCGCATCGCCGGGACGATCGCGGCGATCGAGCGCGAGCTGCTGGTTGACGGATTCGTTCTTCGCTATGACACCCATCGCACCGAGGACGGGCTCGAATCTGGGGAAGGGGCATTCCTGGCCTGCTCGTTCTGGTTGGTCGACAACTACATTCTGCAAGGCCGGCACGCCGACGCCCGTCGCTTGTTCGAGCGTTTGAGCGATCTCCAGAACGACGTGGGCCTGATGTCGGAAGAGTATGACCCGGTGAGTAGGCGCCTCGTCGGAAATTTTCCACAGGCGTTCAGCCACATCGCATTCGTGAACTCGGCCTTTCATTTCTATACGGCCGACAGCTCGGTGCGAGAGCGGAGCCAGGAACGGGCCCCGTCCTAGCGGCCGACACGAATCGTGAGGCTCAGCCGATGTCGCGCTGCAGCTTCGCGACGCGGTCGCGGATCTCGCGGACGCGCGGCTGTAGCTTCGCGTCGGCGTTGGCCCACTGCTCGGTGAACTGGCTGTAGTAGTCAATCGCCTTCGCCCTATCCCCCTTGCCTTCGTACAACTCGCCCAGCCGCTGCAGGACCTGGGCTCTGAAGACGCCATCCATCTCGGGCTGAGGGTCGGCGAGGTTCAGGAACAGTTCGAAGGAGGCGATGGCCGAATCGGCCTGCCCGAGTGACTGATAGGCAAATCCACGCAGCACTGAAGCCGATCGCTGGTCGAATGCGAATCGCTGCTCCGCCAGATTGGCGGAGGTGATCACGTCGGGCCAGCGTTTCTCCGAGAACGCCAGGTACGCCTCGAAGTTGGATCGGCGGCCGGCTGCATCGCTCGAAAGCGCCGACTGATCGCGCTCCCAGCCCGTGAGCGCCTCCCTTACGAGACGAGGCTCCTGCAGATATGCGCCGACGATCTTGATCCAGTCCCATGGCCGGTCGCTAGGCGGAACCTCGCTCATCGGCACTCGGGAACGGCCGCGGTCGAGGGCCGCCAGCGCGTCGCTCTTCGCGCCGTACATCGTCTCGTAGTAGGCGGTGTCGAGCGCGAACGACAGCAGGTTGCCTGGCGTCGGCTGCACACGATACAGCGCCTGACTGCTGCGCGACGTCCACCGCGCTGCGTCTGCGACCCGGCCGTGCATCTCCGACGTCGCGGCAAGGGCGTAGCCGCTCCGAATGGCCTGGCGTGGCGTCTTGCTCAATGCATTCACGGCACGGGCGATCGAGTCCGCCGTTCCGACGTCGCCCTTGCCCCATGCGGCGTACCACTCCGCTTCCC
This sequence comes from Gemmatimonadaceae bacterium, assembly GCA_041743285.1. Taxonomy (GTDB): domain Bacteria; phylum Gemmatimonadota; class Gemmatimonadetes; order Gemmatimonadales; family Gemmatimonadaceae; genus JALZIF01. The sequence goes on along the minus strand of JBGTNB010000345.1, from coordinate 1,340 downwards.
AGAAGTCGTTGCTCGTACCGAACCTGTCGCGGAAGAGCGCGACGGTGGAGTCGAGTGCTGCCGTGGAGCGCTTGTTGCGGATCTGCTCCTGTAGCAGGTTCGAGAATGCACCGCCGAACGTGTTCGGGAGATTGATGACGCGCCGGTAGAGCTCCTCCGCGCGCTCGTACTCGCGCTTCTCCCCGAGGATCACCGCGGCGTTGTTGAGGGCGGAAGTGCTGAGCGAGTCAAGCTGCGCGGCCTCCTCGTACACGGCGATCGCCTTGTCGCGATCGGGGGCCGGACCCCGGGTAAAGTAGAAGCCCTCGGTCAGGAGCCGCTCCATCTCGGTGAGCCGCGCGCGGTGGCGGTAGGCGGTCGATATGGCCGTAATCATCCCCTCCCGGTCGCGTCCCTCGTTATTGAGCAGCACGGACAGCTTGCGCCACGCCATGGCGAACCCGGTGTCGAGCACCACGGCCTCGCGCAGCATCTCCATGCCGCGCTCGATCTCACCCTCCTCATCGGCGAGGCGTGAGCCTTCGACGTATTTCCGCAGTGCGGGAAGCGACGGCGTCGTGACCCGCTCGAGCTCGCTGCTCGCTCGAATGGACTTGAGCGACTCCCCCGCCTTGGTGCGTACCTCCTTGGAGAGCCGACCTAACGCCGGGAGCAGCTCGTCCTCACTGGCCGCTTCGTGTCGGAACGACGCCAGATCGCTGCCATCGAGCGCCGAGGCGAGGCGGGCGGTGATCACGTAGCTCTGCCCGATCTGCGAGATGCTGCCGTCGAGGACCGCCTTGGCGCCCTCGCGCGTGGCGATCTCGCGCGCGAGGGAGTACGGCACCGCCTCCTCGGGAGAGCGCTGCATGAGCGTGAGCGCTTCGCGAATGGCCGAGCGGGTGAGAACGTTGAGCGAACTCGATTGCGCGAGATCGGTGCGCAGCGCCTCGGCCACGGTCGTGCCGAGTGTAGAATCGCTAGGCGGCGAACGGAAGTCGGCGATCATCAGCGTTTCGCGATCGCCGAACTCCCCCGTTCCGCGGAGAGAGGCCATGGGGCCGATCCCCATCGCGCGCATAACCATGAACGCGATCACGAGGACGGCAAAACCTCCGACCGCGAACGCTCCGCCGAGCCACGTGCGCTGCCACGACACGTGCGGGCTCGCCTTCATCGCGAGGCTCGCCATCGTACTTTGCGGCGCCGGGGTGCGGTGAGGCGTCGCGGTGAATGCACGGTGCGCGGTACGCTGCACGTACGCGGTGAACAGCAGCACCGGCAGCCCGGCCAGCATCACGCCAACCGCACCCGGCAGCACCCAGTCGGGGAGGCCGATCGCCTCCCGCGCCGCCCACGCC
>JBGTNB010000344.1:0-2470 GCA_041743285.1 Gemmatimonadaceae bacterium | reverse complement strand
GAACTGGTATGCGAGGCGGACGTGGCGACCCTGATGTCGAACTGGGACAAGCTGAACGTGACGGCGTCCGACGGCGGCGGTGTTCATGACCCGTTCACGGGTCTGGGGCGCTACCTACAAGCGGCCGTCGTAGCTACGACGACGACGCGCGGGGTCGCGCACGCGCGAGGGGACCTGAGCGAGGTCCAGGTGGCGTATCACCACTCCGAGGTATCGCGCAGAGCCAAGTTCACGGGGCGGAAGTTTGCCGCACAGGGTCTGTCGCTACAGAGCTTCGGGTGTGCAGTCCGACACACTCTCGCGCGAGCGCTCTATCTGGAGCTGGGCGTCGTAGATGCGCACATCACGATCATGCGACAGTGGTGCGCACGCAACAACATTCCGGTTCCCGGTCTGGACGATTACATCGCGAACCAAGGCGAGCGGCTGCGTGAGCTGGTGAGCGCCAACCCCGGTACGACTCAGACGGACGCGAGACGACTCGTGCAATCGATACTGGAGGGTAAGTGTACGAGCGCCGCCGCCGCCACAGCAGCAGCAGCAGCAGCATCAGCCGCCGCCGTATCGGCGAGCCAGCCAGCCTGGCTGAGAGCGCTCGGCGAACAGCTGGCCATCGTACACGCGAACCTGATGGGGCGTGGCGAACTGGCGAACGTGCGCAAAGCCGTGGAGGCGGCTGGCAGAGGAATCGGTGACACACAGACTCTGGCGAGCGCGGTCGCCCACCACCTGATCTGCCACGAGGAGGATCGCATCCTGACGGCCGGCGTGGAGTGTGCTGTAACAAAAGAGAGGCATGGCCTGGCCCAAAATGTGGCATCAGGATTCGGATAATGCAAGACTGATCGCAAGCAACAGCCGCCAGCACACAGCTCAGCCGCTAATTGAGCCGGCGTGGAGTACATGTCCGACGTACGCGGCATCGCGATGGACACCGCGGTGCTGACGTTCGACGGCTTCATGGTCTCGCGTGGCTCGATGGTGGGAGAGAACGGCGTGACGGAGGATCTTCTGGATGGGCTAGCGTCCCATGTCCTGAAGGCCACCGGGTACAGGGTCAGGTATGCCGAGCGGGAGATGAGTCGAGGCCACGACCTGTCCAAGTTCACGGCGGTCGAGCGGCCTCCATCTCGCATCGCGAGCGACGATCAGACGGCCGCGGATATGATCATGCCCGACATAGTGCCATCCCGCGTAGTCTTCTGTGGCCGGGGACGCATATTCGTGCGCACCCAGGCCAACGTATGGAGCGAACACGAGGATGACGTCAAGGGCGTTCTGATGTCGTGCGTGCAGCGCTCCGGGATCAAGAAGGTCGACAGGACGGGCATGGTCCGCCCCTACACGGCAGATAGCGCGTGCGCGCGCGGTGTTGTCACCGCAATCGTGTCGGATCCAGTCGTCGACATCGAGTTCCCCATGCGACTGCGCGAGGCCGGGCGTGGCAAACTGTTCTTCGAAGACGGCGTCTACGATTTCGAGCTCGGTGAGTCCGGAGCGTTCCGCGCGGAGCGCTCCGACGGATCGGACATGGCCGTGTTCCGCATCCCGCGCGACTTCCCCCACGCCAGAGAGGGCGATGCGGAACGCGAGATCGAGGTGTACCAGAAGTTCTTCGTGGACGCGCTCGGCCGCGAAGACTCCGCGGACACGCTTCTGGAGCACTTCGCGCGCGCGCTCGCGGGTCGGTGCAAGGACAAGCACCTGGTGATGATCCCTGGCGAACGTAACTCTGGCAAGAGCACCATAGCGGACCTCATAAAGAAAGCGTTCGGGGACTACGTGACTACCGCTAACGCGAACTCCCTGCTGGGGGAGCCTACCTCCAGCAACGGCAAAGACCACGCTAAGGCCCTGTCGTGGGTGCTGGAGTGCGTACACCGCCGCATCGTGTTCACCCAAGAGATCAAGGTCGACGCGTCCGACGCGAACCACCGGCTGGATGGGAACAAGATCAAAAGCCTGATGAGCGGTGGCGACCCTCTCCTCGTGCGCAAGAACTACGGGAACGAGCAGATCGTACACTTCGACGCGCGTCTGGTCATGATGTGCAACGACTATCCGCCCGTCGAACCTGCCGATGCGCTGCAGTTCTGTCACTTCGTCTGCGCTCCGTTCACGTTCGAGACCGAGGAGGACAAGGACGAAGACGAGGACGAAGATGCAGATGTAGCCGAGCGTCCGAGAGCCGCGAAGGTGCTGCAGGCTATATACAAAGAAGGCGATCCCGACATCAAGGATCTGCTGATGAAGCCTGCCATCATGGACGCGACCGTGCGCCTGGTGCTGTCCAAGTACCGCCCCAAGAAGGTGCGAGCGTGCGCGAAGGTTCGGAGCGACACTCGTTCGCACAAGCGTGCCTCCGGTGCAGTCGACGACCTGGCGTCCCTGTTGGACAAGCTCGAGGTCACCGGCAACGCCAAAGACACGCTAGCCAGTGCAGAGGCGGCATCGATCGCGACCACCGTGA
>JBGTNB010000343.1:0-1800 GCA_041743285.1 Gemmatimonadaceae bacterium | reverse complement strand
CCCAGCTGATCTCGACGAACTCGCCTGAGCCGCGCGGCCCGATGCGCTTCAGCGGTGCGCGCAGCCGCGACGGTGCGTAGTGCTGCATGATCCCGGCGGAGCCCTTGCCGCAGATCACGCCCTTGTTGACGGGGTGGTTGCGGTTGCCGTCGATGTAGCGGATCAGTCCATCCTTGATATGCACCTGAATTCCGCATCGGCAGGCGCACATGTAGCAGGTGGTGGTCTTGATCTCATCGGCGGGCGGCACCGATGTTGCGACGTAAGGCTCCGATTGCGGATTGACCTCCGTCACAGTCGAGGAAGTCGCGTGTCCCGCCCATTTCTCCTGCATTTTATTTCTTATGGCCCCACTGCCTCGACGCGTCCAGCCGCCACTTTGCACAATCCCGATCTCCTGTTGGCCGAAATTGCGCAAACCCTTGCTACAGCGAGGGGACAGTTTACGATAGCTTTTGCATCGGCTGATGGCTACCCGCACCAACCTTTTTCCAAGGGAACGGAAGCGCACGAGACCGCAGCAGGCTACGGCTTGACGGGTATCGAGACGCTGCTGTAGCTTTATCGAACGCATGTTAGAAAAGTGCCAGACCGAGGCTGAGCGCATACGGCGTTAGTGGGCGGATACCTGTCTGCGACGCGTCCTCTGCGTGCGAGCGACGGCATTATCGAGCATCAAAGTTGTCGCCCGGCGCGTCGCGCGGGCGCGATTTTGCGTCAACCCAGGTCCGCGGAGAGAGGCGAATGTCTGATCGCTATGCCCAATTCACAAAGCTCCAGATCGACTATCCCGCGGAACGCGTCTTGCGGATCACCTTCAATCGCCCGGAAGCGTTGAACGCCATCGATGCCGAGACACACAAGCAGCTGACCTACATTTGGCGCACCATCGATGAGGACCGCGACATCAACGCGGTGATCATCACTGGCGCCGGCAAGGCCTTTTCGGCAGGCGGGGATCTGCGCATGGCGCAGAAGATGCTCACCGATCATGAGACCCGCATGATCGAGTGGAAGCATGCCAAGGATCTCGTCTACAACGTCATCAACTGCAGCAAGCCCATTGTATCGGCCATCAATGGTGTCGCTGTCGGTGCGGGGCTCGTTGCGGGGATTCTCGCCGACGTTTCCATTGCGGGCCGATCGGCGCGAATCATAGACGGACACACGCGGCTTGGCGTTGCTGCGGGGGACGCCGCCGCCATCATCTGGCCGCTGCTCTGCGGCATGGCCAAGGCCAAGTACTATCTGTTGACCTGCCGGCCCATCAACGGCGAAGAGGCGGAGCGGATCGGTCTCGTGTCACTGTGCGTGGATGACGACAAGCTCCAGGAGACGGCGCTGGAGGTGGCCAAGGAATTGGCGGCAGGGGCACAGAGCGCAATCCGCTGGACCAAGTATGCCCTCAACAACTGGCTGCGCATGGCGGGCCCGATCTTCGACACGTCCACGGCCCTGGAAATGATGGGCTTTTCGACACCCGATGCGGCTGAGGGCGTGAACTCTCATCTCGAAAAGCGCAAGCCGAAGTTCCCCGAGAGCTGCCCGCTGTAGCGCCGGAGGAGAGTGATGCTCGACGATATGCCTCGATCACAGTTGCCGATCTATCGCCGCGCCATCGACTGGGATTGGTTTGACCGCGAATATCCCGCGCCAGACGTGTTTGCGAGCACAATCTTCAAATGGCCCTATGAACGTGTCCGGGCGCTTCAGAACAAGCGCTTTCTCGCGATGATGGAGGTCGCCTGGCAAAACGGCTTCTATCAGAAGCACTGGGGTGCACAGGGCATCGAGCCCGGC
>JBGTNB010000342.1:0-4174 GCA_041743285.1 Gemmatimonadaceae bacterium | reverse complement strand
CGCCGCCGCTTCCCCCCAAGCCGAGCGCTCCAGCGGATACCGCGCCTGCATCGCGACGGCATTGTAGCCTATGATCGCGCCATAGAAACGATCGGCTACCGACCTCGCCCGCTCGACCACCCGAAGGGCCTCGGCGTCGCGGCCTTGCTGCAGGTAGGCATACACCATGTAATCGTTAGGATGCACTGCCGCATTGGAATCCGGTTCCGCGGCCGCCGAACGGCGATTGGCGGCGATCGACTCGTCCCAGTATCCCAACCTCGTGAAAATGTGCGATGGCATGTGCAGGGCATGCGGTGCCGCAGGCGCGATGTCCGCATAACGCCTCGCCGCGTCCAGCCCGTGGCGCGCCAGTGCCGGTGAATCGAAGGTGTGAATCAGGTAGTGGACCAGCCCCGGATGATCCGGCTGACGGGCGAAGAGTGGCTCGAGAAGCGACGCGGCGTATCGCTGGCGCTTGAACTCGAGATCGGTCGGCGGTGCGTTGGCGATCACACTCCGGCCATAGAACACAGTCGCTTCCGGATCTTCCGGATGCGCTTCATGAAGCTTTTGCATCGACACCTCGTGTCGTGCCAGACGCGCCAGGTGATCCAGACTGTCCGCATCCCGCCAGAGCGCAAGCACCGCGTCTACGTACATCTGTTCGCGATGGGACGCAGATGGGGCAAGCGCGGCCGCACGCTCGGCAGCCTCCAAGCCGGTGCGCTGGCGATCCGCCGGGATAGGAAGCCTGACGAACGGATTCCCCCACAGGGTCATCGCCACTCCCCATTGCGCCATTGCGCAGGTAGGGTCTGAATCCGAGATCCCCTGGAACGCACTGAGCGCCTCCTCGAACCAGAACGAGTGAAGCATGGCGGCGGCGCGGTCGAATCGCTGCTGCACGGATGCTGCGCAGGAGGTGGGGAAGGAAACGGTTCCTAGCGTATCGCTCCCCCGGTGGTGCTCGTGCTGAGCGATCGCTGGCGCAGCCGCGATCGAGAGCGCGGCCATGATCGAAGCTATTCGACGCATTTCTGTACTCCTCGGAAGCCCCGTGAGGCGGCGGGTGGTGAGGATCCGAAATTTCAAGCTGCGCTTGTTTCCCGCAAGGGAGGCCGGAAATTGCAGGTAGGAGGGCAGGTAGGAAAAGCGGGAAACGGGAAACGGGAAATGGGAAACGGGCGAGGGGGAAAAGTGGGAAATGGGCAGGTCGGAAGAGCGGGAAAGGGGAAAGGGGAAAGGGGAAACGGGCAGTTGCCCACATTCCAACGGCGCTGCCATGCGGAACGGAGCCCCTGGGCAATCAGCAGGAGAAGCCACCGACCAATCGAAGCCAGGCAAAGAAGATAACCGGGATTTCGCAGACAGCTAAGCACCGTTTAGAGCACTCTTTCGTCAGGGCCAGGACGTGCGGTCGGTATTCTCGATGATCGGCAGCATCGAATGGCAGTGACGCCATTTTTTCAGTTCAGTAGTCTGCAATGCTAACCATCCATTTCTTCTTCTCCTGAGAAGATTTTCGTTATGCCGCGGCCGCCAAGGTCGCCGTATCTGCTTGCCGCGCCGCGAGTAACGCTGCCACCACCACCTGCCCCTTTGCGCTTAGGAAGTAGCGGTGCGTCCGCGATACTTTGCGAATCAGCCCGTGGGCGCGCAGCAGTCTGAGCTTCCGCGTCACCACTCCCGAGCGCCGGCGCGCGGCCATCGGATCCGCAGGTGCCTTGTCATAGAGCAGCCGCGCAAGTCGCGGTTACGGAAGCCGGTGATCAGGAACTCGCCCCGGTGCACCGCCGCCAGCAGCGTCGCGTCGTCGGCCCCCAGCGGGTTGAGCGCCCGCACCGACTGGCCGTGGTAACGTACCCGGCGGCAGATGGGTTGGCTGAGCGTCCCCAACGGCACGTGCTCCTCTACTGCCGCCATCGCCGCCAGGTAGCGCTCGTTCGCCTGCTGCGAGAGCTCGGCCCGCCGCCATGTGTCCGCCACACCCTTACGCAGGTAGCGCCAGTCTTTCCGTCCCCCCGGGTCCCCCTCCTTCGGCCGGTACACCCTCAAGTCGCGCGCCTGGTTGATCACCGTCTCGACCCGCAGCACCGAGCCCTGCTTGTTATACATCTTCACGGCGTTGCCGTTGACCCGGTGCTTCACTCGTATCCCCTCCGGCCGCGCCACGAGGTCGCTCGTAACCTCCCCGCGGAAGTTGCCGGCGACGCCCACCGCCGGCACCCGTCTCCCCAAGAATCGCATCACGTCCCGACTGCCGAGCCCCGCCATTGCGTGCGCCACCAGCGCCGGGTACAGAGCGTCGAGCCGCGCAGGGTCTTTGAACAGGACGTCCGTCGCCCACTCGCTCTGCTCCACGCCCCAGTAGTAGTTGAGCGGGCACGCCGAGAAGACGACGTCGTGCGCCGGATGCACTTGGCGCACCAAGCCGTCGAGCAACGGCGCCCACGCCGTCCGCACCTGCATGTCGGCGAGCCGCTGGGCTGCCGCCACATCTTCGAGCCAGACGAAGCAGTTCCCCCGCCGACGGTAGTCAACCCCCGCAGCGTCCAGCTGGCAGCCCAGCCACTCCCGTCCGTTTAGGCCGATGTGCACCGTGAACGGGAACCAGCTCTGGAGCCGCACGTGGAGCAAGCCTAACGCCGGGTGGCGCAGGTAATGGTAGTAATGCAGGCATTTACGCCTGGCTGCTACCAGGTCCAGATGCCGCGTCGTCCGGTTGCGGTGGACGTCGAAGCTCCAGCAAAGCTCCACGCTCTTGAGTGTGCAGATGAGACCTTCCCGCACCCCATCGAGCTCGGCAATGCTACGCGCCAGCGCCTCCTTGTCGTCCGAGGGCGGGTGCAGGTAGATGAGGGGACGGCCAGCGGCGCTGGTCACCGCTTCGGTCGCCTGCTTAACTTGAGACGTAACGTCTTGGACGTACGTGGCGAAGTCCTTGAGCAGTACACCCATCCGGTGCAACAAGACTTGCATGCCGCCGGCGTTAGCAATGAAGCGCAACGTCCCGCGGATGCGCAGGCGATCGAAGCCGCTCAACGTGCCGAGCACGTCGCCGGCATGCCGGCCGAGAAAATCGCGCATGGCGTCGTCTCCTTGAGGGAATGTGAAGTCGTCACAACTCCACGCTACCTCAAGGAGCGGCGTCATGCACCCTTTGGTTGCGGCGCAGCCGCGCTAAGTTATCTGCGTTCGCTGCAGTCTCAGAAGAGCTGCTCGACGGCCGGTACCGTCGCGTAACGGAAATACAGCGCCGCCAACGAGATTCCGGTGAACACGCGGAACAGATCGCCGTAGCTGGGAGGCGATGACACGCTCACTGGATTACGACGCGATGTGGTCGGCGCGGATGGTGATCGTCGCGATCAACCAGTCGCTGGCCCTGCGATCCAGAGCCTAGCGCGCTCGTGGAAGTTGCAACGTGAAGGTGGAGCCGGCCCCTTCAAGGCTCTCCACCTTGAGATCCCCGTTCATCGCCCGTGTCAGGTTGCGGCTGATCGCGAGGCCAAGGCCGGCACCCTCCTTCGGGTTAGCCAGGCTCCGGCCAACCTGCACGAACGGTGCGAAGATCGTTTCCAGTTGCTCGGCAGGAATGCCGATGCCGGTGTCCGTCACACTGATCCACATGTGGTCTTCCGCCATGCCGCAATCGATCTCGATCTCGCCGTCTTCCGGAGTGAACTTCACCGCGTTCGATAGAATATTGAGAAGTACCTGCTCGACCTTCGCCCGGTCGGCCGTAGCAACCAGTGATTCGGAGCACTCGGCCACTTTCAATTTGATGCGCTTGGCCTGCGCCTGGAGTGCGACCATCGGGGCAACGGCCTCTATGACCTCGTTTGCCTGGACCGGGCCTAACTCATAAGCTACCTGTCCCGCCTCGACGCGACTGAAGTTCAGGATGTCATTGATGATCCCTAACAAGTGGCGCTGGCTGCGCTGAATGCGCTCCAGGTGTTCTCTCTGCTCCGACGACACCGGTCCGCCAATACCCAGTTGCAGCAGCTGCGCATAGCCGCCTATCGCATTGAGCGGGGTGCGAAGTTCGTGCGACATTGCGGCGAGGAACTCGCTTTTTGCTCGATTGGCCGTCTCCGCTTCTTCGCTCCTTCGCGCCAGCTCCGCCGCTTGAGCATGAAGTTGCTGCGCCATCTGGTGCATTTCCTCAGCGCGCTGCTCCGCGGCTGTG
>JBGTNB010000341.1:0-8880 GCA_041743285.1 Gemmatimonadaceae bacterium | reverse complement strand
CCGCGCGAGACGGCCCCGAGCAGGGTACTAACGTCGCTGCTGGTGAGCGGCTCCGGCGCGTCGAGCACGGCGTACACCGCGGATGAGTCGGTGCCGTGGCGCATGGGCCGCTCGAGTCGCTCGACGTCCCACCCCAACCGTTCGGCCGCCTGGTACAGCCCCATCGCACCGCCGTGGGCTGCAGCGTGCGTAGTAAGGCGCGGATACGAATAGCCAATTGGCTGCACCGGTGTGAACATGACTGCGACGACGATGACCGCCAGCAGCAAGCCGAGGACGAACCACGGCGTCAGCAGCCATCGCAGCAGCCTAGACATCGCTCACGATTTGGCTGGCCAGACCGTACAGGCGCTCATAGCGCGCCCGGTCGCATTGGCCTACGCCGTATACGACATACTCGTAACCACGAGTGAACTCGCGAAAAGTCTGAAGGAGCCTGGCCGAAGCCCTGGCGCGCATTTCCCGCAGGTAGTCGCCGATAGTCTTCGCGTCGTGCAGCCTGACGAGTCCTCCTTGCGAGGCGTTGAGAAGCACCGCGCCATACAGCGCGTGGGCGGCAGCCGTATAGTCGCCTTGTGCCGCCAAGCGCTGAGCAATAGCCCAGGGGTCGTCCGCTTCACGCCGCGCCGCGCCGGCGAAAAGGCGGCCGCGACCTCCGCCGAAAGCGCCTCCGGCATACGCCACATACACCGTTCGAGCGATCATTCCAACCACCAACAGTATCGCAGCAACCAGCACGGTGTAATAGAGAAGCCGCGACCCGCCGGTGAGACGCTGCAGCTCGCGAAGCAGTTCGCCTATCCAGTGGATTACACGTGAAAACAGCGTCTCGCGCGCAACGCTAGTGAAATCCGGTCCGGCGAAAACAGCGGTAAGCGTGTCGCGTATCGCAGAATCGGAGATCTGCCCGCTTGGGGTCACCGCATGCCCGGGTGAGGCTCAGGTGCTTCGCTCGGCAGCTCGCCAGCGAGCACGTGCAAGTCGAACCCTTCCTTGCGGATGCGGGCGTCGTAGTACAGCAGCGCGGTCGCGATGCCGATGAGCGGATAGATGAAGATCACCAGCACCGATGCTGCAACGGTTCCCGTGATCTCATTCAAACCCACTGCCGCAGCGATGACTGAAACGGCCATCTGCACTGCGAGCACCATCAGATATACGAGGAGCATGACCCCCAGCACCTTCCCTTTCATGCCCTTGGCGAGGTTCCAGGACCGGCCGATCGACTCGGTGGCGCCCAGCCGTTCGTACACGACCACCGCCGGAGTTGCGAACAGTCCCAGCCAGACAATTACGCCAGGTACAAGGAAGAATACACTCGCGATCAGCACGAGCAGTCCCTTGAGAATCGCCGCGCCGAGCACACTCCCAAATCGCGACAGTACGACTCGAAGCGCGGCGGCCGCATCGACCTGCCTACCCAGAAGGGCGTCGGAGGCACCCACCAGCACGGCCGTCTCCGCTATCGGAAACCAGATAAGCGCCACCGGAAGAGCGAGCAATCCCGCACCCAGAGCAGCCTCATTGCTCGCGTCCATGGACGCACCGCTGGCAGAGGCGCCGATTACGAGCATGATCGCGATGTACGGCAGGTATGCCAGCGCGGCGAGCACGACGAATGTGCCGTACTGAAGCTTCAGGATCTGAAACGCGGCGTCGATGATCTCCGTCGCGCTGCGGGGGCGAAGCTCAGTTGGCGGCACGTGACCTCAATAGCGTGGAAGGGAAGCCGTGGAGGGTCAAGCTAAGATATCCGGGCCTCTGTTTCCCGCCACCCTGAAAAGGCTGCACTCAGCGCGCACGCACAGTGGCGAGTAGTAACGCCGATCAGGCGGGAATGGGGAAGCGGGAAATGGGAAATGGGAAACGGGAACCTCGGGAAAGGGCCCGAAAGGTCGCGCCACCTGTCGAGACCGAATCCAGCCAATGGGAATCCAGCTGTAATCCGTCATTCCCGCGAACGCGGGAATCCAGGATGGTACAATCAACGGGATCGAGGCCGTCGAGTCGTAAGGCATCGATCTGGATTCCCGCTTTCGCGGGAATGAGGGGTTTGGGAAGATTCCGGCGAAAAGCCCAATCGAGGACGGCGCTCCCCGGATTCCGGAAGACCCTCATCGAATTGGATCAGGCGCCGAAATCCGAGTGAGCATGATCACAATTCGGGTGAGCCCGATACGGAGCGCTTGATGTGACTTTGGCCGGGTTAGCAAACGCCGCGGCAAGTGGGAAAAATTTCAGTAGATCGGGGTATTACCAAGGTTGGCGCGAGTGGCCCTGCCAGAAGCTCCGGATCGTGACGGAGCGCGATGCGCGGGTCCGAGGCGACCGTTGCTAGATTTCGAGACCGCTCGGTAGCGGTGACACTAACGAAAAACGAGGAATTCATGAAGCTGAAGCTCACAGCAGCCGCGAGCATGCTGGTTGCCCTGGCCGGAGCGGGACAGGCCCAGGATCTTTCGTACGAGCCCGGAACATTCACCTATCGGATGAACACGGCGCTCCATCAGAAGCAGGACATGATGGGCCAGATCCAGGAAACCAATCACAAGGCATCTCAGTTGCTCACGGTCAAGCTGGATCGCAAGGCGAAGGACACACTCGGATTTGCCATCACGGTCGACTCCAGCCAGACGGACGCTCCGCAAATGCAGGCGGCGCTGGCCAAGCTCGTGGGCAAGACGGTCACCGGGACCGTATCGCCTCGCGGAGAGGTGCTGAGCTTCATGGCGCCGACGGACTCGACGACCGTGGAGAGCGATTTCCGCACCGTGCGTCAGTTCTTCGTGCGCTTCCCGGCCAAAGCGAGTCGCGGCGCCAGCGTGGTCGATACCGTCGCCGACACCTTCGACGCGCAGGGGCTCAAGATCCAGCAGCAGGTGGTGATGACTTCGACGGTCGCCGGCGACACGACGATCGGCGGGGAAAAGGCCATCATTCTCGAGCGTACCGGCACTGTGGCGATGACGGGTCAAGGCGAGCAGAATGGAAGCGAGCTGACGCTCGATGGCACCGGAACGGTGACAGGCAAGCTGTACGTGAGTGCTGGGGGCGGCATCCTTGGCGGTCGAATGGAGAACAGCTCGCTCATCAACGTCTCTGTCCTTGCAATGAACGTCACTATCCCAATCACGCAGAACTCCACGAGCGTGATGGAGAGAGTCTCGGCGAAGAAGTGAGGCAGCCTTAATGCGAATGGCCCGGTACGCGTATGGCGTGCCGGGCCGTTTTCTCTTCCGGCCGCTCGTTGCGTCAGGCGGCGGAGTGCACAGGAGCGTGGAGCAACGCAATCGCCTCCTGCGCGCGCGCGACGGCTATCTGCGCGGTGGGGCCAATGGCCGAAAGATGACCCATCTTGCGGCCGGGACGCGCGCCTTTCTTGCCGTACAGATGCAGCCGCACGCCAGGAAGACGCAGCGCGCGCTCGAAGAGTGGCGGCCCATCGGCCCAAAGATCGCCTAACAAATTCACTATGGCGGCCGGAGTCACGATCTCGGTCGATCCGAGCGGAAGGCCGCAGACCGATCGGACATGCTGCTCGAATTGGCTGGTCACACACGCCCGCTCCGTCGCGTGGAAGGAGTTGTGCGGGCGGGGTGCCAGCTCGTTGACGAGCAGCGATCCATCGCCGAGCAGAAACAACTCCACGGCGAGCAGCCCCTCGAGAACGATCACCTCGGCGATGCCGAGGGCGAGCTCCGTCGCCCGGCTGACTATCTCGGGCGCGAGGCCTCCCGGAAGCACCGACCATACGAGAATACGGTCCTCGTGATGATTGACGGCGGGGGGAAAAACCGACATCTCGCCGTTCGGCGCTCGGGCAACCATCACCGAAAGCTCCAAAGCGAGATCGAGCGCCTGTTCCGCAACCGCCGGTCCTCCGCCGATTGTCCGCCATGCGTCAGGCGCATCGTCAGGCGCTGTCACCAGCGCCTGGCCACGGCCATCATATCCGCCACTACACGACTTCACGAATACGGCGCCCAGATCGTTTACCGCGCTGGCGAGTTGGCCGGGACCCTGCACATCGCGGTAGGCACCCATCGGAAAGCCATGCTCGGACAGCCAACGCTTCTGACGGCCGCGGTCCTGTACTGTCTCGATTACATGTGTGCCCGGTCTCACAGGAGCGTACAGCGCCGCGGCGCGCAGGCTGGCGGGTGCGATCTTTTCGATTTCGAGGGTCACCACATCGCTGGCCCCGGCAAGTTCCGCAGCGCCTAGCGGATCGTCAAAGCCTGCGGTTATCACGGCATCGGCTACTGGGCGCGCCGCGCAGTCGGGCTCCGGGTCCAGAATTCGAATGTGGTAGCCTAGAGAGCGCGCGGCCATCGCCGTCATTCGGCCGAGTTGGCCTCCTCCAAGGATGCCTATCGTCGATCCCGGCGGGACGATCCGGCTCACGGTAGTTCCTGGCCCAAAACCTCTTCGGTGCGCGCCGAGCGCCAGGCACGCAGTCGCTCCCGGAGATCTGGACGGGATGCTGCGGCGATCGCTGCGGCCAGAAGTCCGGCGTTGGCCGCTCCAGGCTTGCCGATCGCCAGCGTGCCTACAGGAACACCCTTGGGCATTTGCGCGATGGACAGCAGCGAGTCGAGTCCATTGAGCACGGTCGATGGCACGGGAACGCCTAGCACTGGAAGCACCGTATGCGCCGCGACCATGCCTGGCAAATGTGCAGCCCCCCCGGCCCCCGCGATGATCACTTCGATTCCACGCTTTTCTGCTTCGCTGGCGTACTGAGCCATCCATTGCGGCGTTCGATGCGCGGAGACAATGCGTGTCTCGTACGAAACGCCAAGCTCGTCGAGTACGTCGCATGCCGCGGAGAGCACATCGTGATCACTCTTACTGCCCATAATTACGCCGACGATCGGCTTGTCACTCGCGGCCATGGCTCATCCGGGGAAACGTTTATCGCGGTTACCGATGACAAGATACGCCGACGTAGGAAATAGGAAATAGGAAATAGGAAATAGGAAATAGGAATTAGGAAATAGGAATTAGGAAATAGGAATTGGCAATAGAATGAGGAATCCGGGTTCCTAATTCCTAATTCCTATTTCCTAGTTCCTGCTTCAATCATCTTCCGTCCGGCGCCGACCTCGCTTCTTTTCGCCGCGGCGTCGTTTTGCTGTCAGGCGCGCTTCTTTGGCGGCACGTGAGGCGCGGGTGGGGATACGTTTTCGGGGCGTTGCCAGCGCGCGCTTGACTAGCTCCACCAGGCGCTCTTCCGCCTCATCGCGATTGCGGCGCTGGCTCCGCGTCGCGCTTGCCACTACGCGCACGACACCATCGGTATCAACCCGGTGCGAGAGGCGCGACAGCAGCCGGGCGCGGGTTTCGTCATCCACGGCGGATGTGGTTCGAACGTTCCACACCAGCTCCACTCGTGTCGATGAGGTGTTAACGTGTTGTCCCCCCGGTCCGCCCGCGCGCGTGGCGCGGACGGTGAGTTCCGATCTCGGAATCGACACGTCCGGCGTTATGACCAGCGCCTCACTCACGGGATGGCGGCCGGGGTGCGACGGAACCGCACAGCGGCAACCCGCCGCCCGTCCATGGCCACCACCTCGAACTCACCTGTCGGCAGGCTCACCTTGTCCCCGATTTTCGGCAGGCGGCCGAGGCGCGCGAAAACGAATCCGCCGAGCGTGGACCAGCTGCCCTCGGGGATCGGAATCCCATGATCGGATCGCACGTCCACCAGCGACATCGATCCGGCGAGCTCCAGCACTCCTTCGATCTGGACCGAGTCCCGTGCCTGTATATCGTGCTCGTCCGCAATGTCCCCTACGATCTCCTCGACCAGATCTTCCATCGTTACGATCCCCGCCGTTCCACCGTACTCGTCGAGCACCACCGCCATCTGCGCTCGCGTAAGCCGCAGGTCATCCATTACGCGTTCGGCCGGACGGCTGTCAGGCACATACAGCGGCTCGCGCATGAAGCGCGCGACGTTGAAGGGGATCGCGCCATCATCGAACCAGAGATCCTTGGCGATGAAAATGCCCACCACGTTGTCGAGCGTGCCCTCGTAGACGGGAAAACGCGAGTAACGCTCCCCCCGCACCAGTGCCCGCGTCTCCACCTCGGTAGCATCAATGGGAAGCGCCGCAAGCTCGGTGCGCGGACGCATTACATCGCGCGCACGCTTGTTGTGAAAATCGAATACTCCGGCGAGCATCGCGCGATCGCTCTCGTCCAGCAAGCCGTGCGCGTGTGTCTGCATGACGAGCAGACGCAGCTCTTCCGGTGAATGAACGTGTGCGGATTCGCTGACGGTTTCCAGCCCGAACAACCGGAGAAACTGGTTTGCCGCTCCGTTCAGGACTGTGATGAACGGTGTCATGATCTTGGAGAAAACGCGCAGCGGGCGCGCCACCCACATGCTGACGGGTTCCGGGCGGGCAAGCGCCAGCGACTTCGGCGCCAGCTCGCCAAACACGATGTGCAGGAAGGTGATGATGATGAATGCTATGGCGATCGACGCGGCGCCGTGGGTTACGGCGCCCGGAGCTCCCACGCCGGCAGCGGCCAATCCCTGGTCGATCATGCTGGCAAGGGTCGCTTCGCCGATCCATCCGAGCGCAAGAGACGCCAGTGTGATCCCGAGCTGGGTCCCCGAGATGTAGCGGTCGAGATGGCGCAGGGTGTCCTGCACGGTCTTGGCCGCGACGCTCCCCTGATTGGCCAGACGGTCGATTCGGCTGCGCCGCGAAGCGACCAGTGCGAACTCTGCCGCTACAAAGAATCCGTTTGCCGCCACGAGCAGCAGGACTACGAACAAACGCCAGGCGATGCCTGCTGCCGACAGTGCTTCGTGCCCGCTTTCCACGAAACTCCTCGAGAGGTGGGTCGTCCAAGATATAGCAAAACGCGAGGATCGGCGGGACCGAGCCAGCGTGCAAAGTGCAAGACTCACTCAGTTCCCTTCGCGGTTGCAGTGCCCGCGGCCCGCTTCGACCCGTACATCATGCTGCACCCGCTAAGGGTACTACGCTGGATCTATCTGGGGCGCCTCTCCCTGGCGGTCGCGATCTTCCTGGCGGCCGTTACGCACTGGCGACATGCCGACTCCGGCGACACGCTGGTGGCGGCGCTGTCGCTTTTTGCCACCATCGCGTTCACAGCAGGGTCGTTCGCGCTTACCTGGCAGGCCCGAAAACTTCCCTCGCGCGGATTCGTGCTCGCTCAATCGCTGTTCGACGTCTGCCTCGTCACAGCGATCATCCACCTGACGGGCGGCGGCGCCTCTCAACTGGCCGCGCTCTACATTCTAGTCATAGCCGCCGCCGCGTTGCTGCTCCCGGTAGGGTGGGGCCTGTTCGTGGCGGCGGTTTCAAACGGGATGTATTTCAGCCTGCTGTTCGTGGCGCATCGTACCACGCTGTCGTGGGGTGTGACGCTTCAGCTCATCGTGTTTGCCGGCGTCGCGGTAGGCATCGCCATTCTCGGCACCCGACTCCGAGAGACGAGCGCCGGCAAGGAAGAGTTAGAGGCGCAGCTCGCACTCGCCCGGCTGCAGGCAGATGACATTCTTCGGAACATCGGCAGCGGCATTCTTACGGTCGACGATTCCGGCCGTCTTCTGTACGTGAACCCCACTGCCGGAAGGCTGCTCGGTCTCGATTCAGAGGCGGCCGTGGGGCGCCCCATGGCGGAAATGCTCGAGACACTGGCGCCAGGGCTGCTTCGAGCGCTCGAGCGCACAATGCGCGACCGGGTGCGCATCAACCGTGGTGAGGCGTCGATTCTCCGCGACGGACGTTCGATCGCCATCGGCTTGACGACGATGACGATCGATTCGGGACGTGAGCCATCAGGCGTCAGCGCGACGGCGATCTTTCAGGACATCACTGACAACAAGCGTATGGAAGCGCTGCGGCTACGGGCCGAGCGCCTCGAGGCGGTAACCGAGCTGAGTGCGTCGCTTGCGCACGAGATCAAGAATCCGCTCGCCTCCATCCGTAGCGCTGTAGAACAGCTTGCCTGCTCGCCGAAAGCCAACGATGACGAGCGCGTGCTCGGCAATCTCATCGTTAGGGAGTCCGACCGCTTGTCGAGGCTGCTATCCGAATTTCTCGACTTTGCGCGAGTACGGGTCACGCGGCTCGGGCCGGTGGACATTGCGGCGGTCGCACGCTCGGCTGCCAGCCTGGCTGCCGCGCACCCGGACTGCCGCGCCGACGTCACCGTGCAGTGTGTGGTACCGCAGCAGCCGGTCATAGTCGAGGGCGACGAAGACCTGCTGCATCGCGTGGCATTCAACATAGCGCTCAATGCGGTGCAGGCGAGCCCGCCCAACGGGGCGGTGCGCATTGAGGTCGTGCTTGTTCCGGCGCTCCAGGTGCCACCGGGAACTCCGTTCGAGCGCGATGCAGTCTCATTGCGGATCGTCGATTCCGGTCCTGGGATCCGCGATGACATTAGAGACAGGATCTTCGATCCGTTCTTCACCACCAAGGCGGGTGGCACCGGACTTGGACTTCCCATCGTCCACCGCGCCATAGATGCCCTGCGCGGAATCGTTCTGGTAGAGAGTGCCGTTACCGGCACCTCGTTCACCGTGCTCCTTCCACATTCGACGCATGAAACCGGAGATCCTTCGTGACCGCATCCACGGACAAGCCACTGGTGCTCGTCGTCGATGACGAGACGGGCATACTCGAGACGCTCGGCATTCTGCTCAAGAACGCCGGCTTTCGCGTTCAGTCAGCGTTAGGTGGAAAGCTCGGACTGGAAGCACTGGCCAGCGCCGCGCCCGACATCATCCTGACCGACGTCCGCATGCCAAATGTCGGCGGACTGGAATTGCTCTCGGCCGTGCGAAAGCAGGATCCGGATCTGCCGGTGATCCTCATGACGGCACAGGCAGAT
>JBGTNB010000340.1:0-1899 GCA_041743285.1 Gemmatimonadaceae bacterium | reverse complement strand
AAACCCGGGCTGATAATTGGGAGGGTCGTGCTGCGCCCTCCCGCTCCGCCTAGTCTTCCGGCAGATTCAGTAGGCCGATCGAGCAGCAAACCGGAAGCCGGAAATCGGGATCGAATAGAAAGAGCCTCGCTACACGCTCTTCCCGATTCCCGATTCCCGATTCCCGATTCCCGTTTCCCCTTTCCCGTTTCCCGCTTTTTGCAGATGTCCGACCCCTTCCGCGATCGTCTCGCTGCCGCGCTGGCCCCCGCCTATGAGCTCGATCGCGAGCTGATGGGTGGCGGCATGAGCCGCGTCTTCGTGGCCCGGGAGCGGGCGCTGGCGCGGCTGGTGGTAGTGAAGGTGCTGCCACCGGATCTTGCCGCCGGTGTAAACGTCGAGCGCTTCCGCCGCGAAATACAGCTCGCCGCACAGCTCCAGCATCCGCACATCGTCCCCCTGCTATCGGCGGGGGAAGATCAGGAGCTGCTGTACTACACCATGCCTTACATCGAGGGCGAGTCGCTTCGCGCTCGGGTCGAGCGCGAAGGCACTCTTTCGGTGCGCGATGTGGTGAGGATCCTTCACGACGTCGTGGAGGCTCTCGCGTATGCGCACGAGCGCGGCGTGATTCACCGCGACATCAAGCCGGGCAACATCCTCACGCTCGGCGTTCACGCGATGGTTACGGATTTCGGTGTAGCGAAGGCGCTGTCAGCCGCACTGCCTCACTCCGGGACCACCTCGGCCGGAATGGTAGTGGGAAGTCCGGCCTACATGGCGCCGGAGCAACTCGCTGGGGATCCTTCGGCCGACCACCGAGTGGACCTGTACGCCGCCGGCCTGCTCGCCTATGAACTGCTCACCGGTTCGTCGCCGTTCACCGGTACCACGCCGCAGGAAACAATGGCCGCCCAGCTCACTCGCACGCCGGAGCCGCTCCACCAGCTTCGCGATGATGTGCCGGCCGAGCTGTCGGCGGTAATCGAGCGGGCGCTGCAAAAGGCACCCGAACGGCGTCACGCTACCGCGGGGGCCATGCTCGAGGAGCTCGAGCGCGTCACCACGCCACAGGGAGCCTTGCTCGCGCCAGCCGGCACGGGAAGAAGAGATTCGTCAGGCCGGATGCCCCGGTACGCGGCGCTCCTGGCGGCCGCGGCGGTGCTTGTCATTGCGGCAGTCGTGTTCGGCCGGCGCCCGGAGGCGCCAGTACAAGGTGTGGCTGGAAGCGGGACGGCAACCGCGCTCCCTGCGGCGCTCCCTGCCGCGATCGTGGACTCGGCCGTGACCCTCGGTGATACTACCACGCGACCCACACCGGTCAGCGGTCCCCAGGCGCCGGTGGTGCTGTCGTACGAAGATTCGGTGGCGATCGCCAGCGCCATGCAGCGCCGGTCGAATTCCAACCAGCCTATCGAACCGGAGTCGCTCAAGATCGTCTTTCAGCGCGCTCTGTCGGATTCCGCGGAAGCGGTTGCCGAACGGATCCATCGTCAGGTGGAGGGGCTGCAAGCGAAGGTGTGGGAGCGGGAGCTGGGCACCAGGGTACTCGTCGCGCCGCAGCTGCCGCCGTCTCCGAAGGGACAGTCGAGGGTGGTTGTCACGGATATCGTCGACGGGACGCCCACCCAGAATCTGGGCGCCGCATCTCGCATCTTCGCCGACTCGCTGCGCGCCCGCCTTTCGCGGGAGACGTCACTCGACATAGTGGACGCCGAGCGCACTCGGTCGATTGTCAGGCGCGTACCTAACCGTGCGGCGGCTGGCTGGACGTTGCGTGCCGACCTGATGGTGACCGGCCATGCCATTGCGCAGGGGGACGGAATGGTAGTGCAGTTGCTGATCAGCGACCTGCGCAACGGGCGCGTGTACCATACGTCCAGCGAGCCGGTTCCTTTGGGCGATCCCCTTGCGGCGCTG
>JBGTNB010000339.1:0-2208 GCA_041743285.1 Gemmatimonadaceae bacterium | reverse complement strand
GCTGCCCGGTACCGCTGCAGTGCCCGCAGATACGCCCGGGATGACAGCGAGAGCATGACATCCAGAAAGCGGCGCCGCTCCGACGGCCCCCCGACGATCATCGCGGCGTCGCGCGGCGCAAACAGCACGGCGGGTATTACGCCCACCGCATCGGCGATCGTCTCGGGCTCGCTACCGTCGATGCGGATGCGCTTTCGTCCGCTGGCGCGCTGACCTGGCGCGCACTCGAATCCGACCGACACTTGCCCGGCCGACGCGCCGTGGGCGGTAGCGCTTACGTGAAAGCCGCGTGCGCCAAACCTGACGAGCTCCGTGTCGCGCGCCGCACGAAAGGAGCGGAACAGCTGCAGGTAGTAGAGAGCCTCGAGCAGGTTGGTCTTGCCATGACCATTTTCGCCTATCAACGCCATCCCCTCGCGAGCCGGCGAAAGATCCACCGAGGCCAGATTGCGAAAGTCCCGCACTCGCACACCTTCGAGCCATATGCGCCGTGTAACCGTTTCGGCGGCCGGCGCCGCCGATGCGCTCACGGCACGACCCAGAGGGTGTCGGTGACCTCCACCATGAACTCCTGGTCATCGAACGCTGCCGCAAGTAGCGCAACGCGCGATCCGACCGGAACCACGTCCGCAATGGGAACTGAAAACGGCAGCTGTACCGACGTCTCTTCCGACAGATCGTACCGGAACCGCACCGTGTCCACGAACGGCGTCTGCGAATCGCGCCGGTACACGGCGAGCAGCCGCACCAGCAGAAGTCCGCTGGCATCGGTAGCACGCAGTACGCCGCGAATAGTGTCCCCGGGACTTACGGAATCGACGTCAGGCAGGAGCTCGAGTACGGGGACATCGAGCCGCTCGCGGTCCCGATAGCAGCCGAGCGCCGCGGACAGCAGCGGCAACGCTAGGCAGGAGAGAAGTGCGAGCCTGCGCATCATCGCCCCTGAAACGCCGGCGCCCGCTTTTCCAGGAACGCCGCCGTTCCCTCCTGCATGTCGTCGGTCGACGCGAGTATTCCGAAGTGGTTCGCTTCCATTGCAAGCCCCTCAGCAAGCGGCATCTCCACGCCGCGGGTCACGGATTCGATACTGAGGGCCACGGCGAGCGGTGCGCGCTCCAGTATCTGGCGCATCAATCGCTCTCCTTCCGCCCGCAGTTCGCCTGCCGGAACGACGCGATTGACCATGCCGATTCTATGCGCCTCGACAGCATCGATCATCTCGCCGCTGAGAATCAGCTCCAGCGCGCGGCCCACGCCAACCAGCCGCGGCAGGCGCTGAGTGCCCCCATAGCCGGGTGCGATGCCGAGCTTGGTCTCGGGCAGTCCCAGCCGGGCCGTGTCGGCGGCGATGCGCATGTGGCATGCGAGCGCGAGCTCACAACCTCCGCCTAGCGCGTAGCCATTAATGAGCGCGATCACCGGTTTGGGCGACCGCGAAAACATATCGAACACCTGCTGGCCACGAATCGCCCGCCGGCGGCCATCCACCGGTCCCTGTCCAGCCAGTTCGGAAATGTCAGCTCCGGCGACGAACGCCTTGCTCCCCGCGCCCGTCACGAAGATTCCCGCCACATCCGCTCGTTCCCACAGTGCCATCGCCGCCTCGCCCAGCTCGCTGATAGTGACATCGTTCAACGCATTGAGCTTGTCGGGGCGGTTGATAGTGAGGGTGGCGATCCGGTCGGCGACCTCGATCGTGAGGCAGGTGTAGGACATGCGACGGGGTAGGAGAGTGTGCATGAGAACGGTCCGACCGGCGCAGGCGAGCGGTCTGCGCTCAGGGGCCCCGCCTCTGCGAATCTACATCGCGCGCACCGTTTTTGCCCTCTGGCAGGGCATGCCCCGATGGATAAAGCGAGTCGGCACCAAAACACGTGGCTTTCGGTACATGCTGCCCACAGGCACGCCCGTCAAATCGCGGCGCGATCTCGATCGCATCGAGGCGCTGCGGGTCCCACCGGCGTGGCGGGATGTGCACATCGCGGTGTCGGCCCGCGCGGCCATTCAGGCGTTCGGATGGGATGTGCGCGGACGGCGCCAGTACCGTTATCACGAAGCAAGCGTGGAGCGCGGGGAGCGGCGCAAGCACTATCGCGTGCGAAGGCTGGCGATCGCCCTACCGCGCATTCGCGAGCGGCTGGCCGAGGACTTCCAGTGCGGGGACTGGTCACGCGAACACGTTGCGTCCATCGCTGTTCGCCTGCTCGG
>JBGTNB010000338.1:0-6633 GCA_041743285.1 Gemmatimonadaceae bacterium | reverse complement strand
CCACAAGGTATCGGATCATCCGGACAAGATCGATTACGACAAGCTGTCCCGGGTTAGTACGCTGATCATGCGCGCCGGCGAGGCGATTGCCAATCGTGCTTCGCGACCCACGGTATCGGGGGCGGGGGTGGTGCCCTGAGGGACGAGGGGCGAGGGCCGCGCGACGCGCGACGCGGGTACTGCATCGGAGTGGCCGGCAGCTCGGGGAGCTGCTCGCACTTTTTTGCATAGCGCTGAAGCATGCATGTTCCGCAACCGTGGCTGCTCCGGCCCCATGGAATCCGGTAACGACCGAACCGTTAGGACATTGACGGAAGCGCGAGCGGATACTAACGTGGCGCGTCGGATACGATTGGTAGTAGAGGGCTCTATTAGCACTGTGTGCAGGGGAGTGCCAGGAATGATGTTGCGCGGAACGCTTGACGATCTTCTGAAGTAAGAGGGGAAGGGGACCGGAGTATGTATTTCGACTCGTGACCGGTGCCGTAAGGCAGGGTGCGAGCGCGGAATGCCAGGGCCTTGCCACTGTGCTTCCTGGAGAGACGTCCATGATTTTCGCCAATGTGCGACATTCACTGACGCGCGATGATGCGCAGCTTGCCCTGCGGCTGATCGCGCGCGGATCGGGAAACGCGCAGGAAGATGCCGAGGCCAGGCTGCGAGATGATGGGATCGACGCGCTGCTCGACGATCCCGCACTGTTAGGCGCGCTGCTCGAAGGCTCGCTCGGGATGCGGGCGTCGCTGCCGCTTTTCTGCTACGTGGTGGTTAGGAACGCGTTGCTCCGCGTAGGCGAGCGCGAACGCGCAATGGCCGACTACCTAGCGGCGATCGTGCTGCACTTTGGAGTGCGCGACAACGCCCACCGTATCGGCGCCGCCGATGATGAGCGCTACGACACCATCGTTGCGCTGCTGCGGGATGCCGACGGGCCGGATGCCAGGCGGGCCTTTCTGGTTCGCGCCCATCTGGGCAACTACTCCCTCTGGATCAGCGGCCTGTTTCCCGACCGCATTGAACAGAAGCGTTGGCGCGGCGGCGGTCCCGATCTGGAGTATTACGAGGAGATGGGTAAGCGCGGCTTCCTGCTGGCCGCCGATCACCGCCTGGCCGAGTCGTACGGAATGGCGGCGATCTTTCAGGGGGCTGCCGAGCGATTCAGCCGGCTCCGTGTGGCACTCAATGTCGTGAGCGACGCGATGCTTTTCCCCAATGTCCATACGGCAGAGCGGCTCATGCGGCAGGTTCGGGACGAATCGCGTTGGCGAAAC
The DNA here is from genome assembly GCA_041743285.1 of Gemmatimonadaceae bacterium. Lineage (GTDB taxonomy): Bacteria > Gemmatimonadota > Gemmatimonadetes > Gemmatimonadales > Gemmatimonadaceae > JALZIF01. Next base: position 5,362 of record JBGTNB010000338.1, on the reverse strand, counting down.
GCGAGCTGACCCTGGCCCTTTTCGCTTGCGCGCGGGGTGCACGCGGGGCGAATATCGGAAGCGGCGTTTCCGCGCCGCTTGGATCCCGACGTTCATTCCGCCCCTTTCGACCTCCGACGCGCGCATGTTCGAGCAGCTCAGGCAGCGCATGGCCGATGTAATCGACCGAGCGACCAGTCCGGCCGACCGCCGGACGATGGTCGCAATGATGCGCGAGGCGGTAGTCGAAGCGAAGGTCTCGGTTCGCGAAATGCGCGAGCAACTCGAGCAGACACGAAGCCGCTTGAAGCGCGAGCGTGATGAGCTGGAGACGGTGAAGCGGCGCGGGCGCCTGGCCGAGCAGATCGAGGACACGCAGACCATCGAAGTGGCGCGGGATTACGAGCGGCGGCATGGCGAGCGGGTGTTGGTGCTGGAGCGCAAGCTCGTGGCGCAGGAGGCCGAATTGGAGCTGGCAGAGCGTGAAGTGGAAGACATGACTCGCGAGCTAAGGGCCCGCTCGGCGGGTATCGAGGCAGCTAACGCCGCGGGTGAGGTGGGCGAGGGATCGCCGCTGGCGCCTGACGATCCGCTCGAGCCCAGTGATGGAGGGCTTCGCAGCGAAATCGATCGCATGGCGCGGGAAGCGCGGGCGAGCGAAATGCTGGCGGAGCTCAAACGCCGGATGGGCAAGTAGCGCGTCTCGTGCGGCGGGCTCTCGTCCTGGGCGTGCTCATGGTCGCGGGGGCGGAGGCTCGGGCACAGGATACGCTCGAGGTCCCCGTGCTCTGTAACGGCCAGACGATCACCGACGTCGAGGTGCGCACTCGTCCGCCGTTCGAATCCCGTGACGTGGCGTGGTACCGGGCCCCGTTGCGCGTGCTCCAGTCGCTGCACACCACCACGCGGCCGTCGGTAGTCAGGCGGTACATTCTCATGCGCGTCGGCGATTCTTGCGACGAGCGACGCCGCCGGGAGACGGAGAGGCTGCTGCGCAGCTATGAATTCTTTGCCTCGGCCCGTGTCGGTGCGTACGATGATGGTTCGGGCGGGGTGAAGATCATCGTCGTTACGACGGACGAATTGACCGCTGTCATTGATGCTTCCTTTCGCGGCGCGCATCCAACCGCGCTGGCGCTCGGCGAACGGAACGCTGGCGGCACTGGGACGTCGATAATCGGCCGATGGCGCAACCTGGGGGATCGCGACGGCTTTGCACTGGAGCTGACCGATCACCAGTTTCTCGGCCTGCCTTACGAGCTGGAGCTTGCCGCGGAACGCGGCGACATTGGCGAACGCCGGTGGCTGATGCAGGTCTCGCGTCCGTTTTTGATCGAGGACCAGCGGCGCGCCTGGCGGGTGACCGCCACAGAGCGCGATGAGGTGTTTCCGTTCCTGCGGGTTGACAACGAGGTCCCGGTCGCGTTGTCGCTGTCGCGGCGTTACATCGATGTGGGTGGCGTAATCCGGCTGGGACCACGGGGGCGGCTAAGCCTGTTCGGCGTTTCGTACTCGCGCGAGGAGGACTTGACCGGCTTGCCGCCGCGTCCGGACACCACGGGTGAGGCGGCCACACTGCTGCCGCGTTATGAGACGAGGCGAAACGTCCGCCTCAACGCCCTTTGGGGCTTTCGAATGCTCGACTTCACCCAGATGGAGCGCATCGACGCCCTCACGGCTACGCAAGACATAGCGCGAGGCGTGCAGATCGGCTTGCTGTTCGGTCGGAGCTTGAGCCTCGGACCGAGGGGTGATGATGACATTTTCATAGCGAGTGAGCTGTACATGGGAGCGGGGAGCGGACGTACGTTCCTGAGGGTGGACGGCCGGGGCGAGGGACGGCAGAACTCCGATACCGAGCGTTGGGATGGGGTTCTGGCCGATGGCCGGATTTCGCTCTACCAGCTGTTCGGCTCGAGCCATACCACCGAGATCAACGCGGAGTGGAGCGGGGGTTGGCGGCTTCGCTCGCCGTATCAGCTATCGTTAGGCATACGCGGGGCTGGTGTGCGTGGCTACCGGCGCGCGCGCGAGGCGGGCGCGCAGCGTCTCGTGCTGCGCTTCGAGGATCGATGGTTGATCGACACCTGGCGGGAGGATGCCGATGTGGCGGGAGCAGTGTTCGTCGATGCCGGGCGGCTGTGGGCAGGGGATGTCCCCTACGGGCTCGACACGCCTTACCGGATAGGCGCCGGCATCGGCATACTCGCCGCCGTACCGTCCGGATCGCGGCGAACCTATCGACTGGATATTGCTCTTCCGCTGCACCGGGGGGAAGGTGTAAAGTGGGAGATCCGTCTCAGCACGGTCACCGTAGGCCTCCCTCTCGGCTGGCGCGAGCCGGGCGACGTGTCCAGGAGCAGGGAGCGCGCCGTGCCGATAGGCACCTTCTAGAATGCGAGCATCCGCTCGGCGTCCGCGACCTCGACCGCAGATTACGCCGAGACTGCTCTCGCCTCTTCAAAGGGCGAGGAAGCTTCTACCTTACCTAACTAACTGCTTTAACCGCAGATTACGCAGATTACGCAGATTTTTCAAGGCGCGAATAGGCGCAAGACGAGTTCGAGGTTTCTATCAGCGTTTTCTATCATCTGCGTAAGCTGCGTAATCGGCTGTTATAGCTGTTAGTTAGGTGCCCTGAACAACTAGGTGACTCGGTCGGGTGCTCTGCAGCTCGGATCAGGCCTTCGCCTGGGACGCCGTGGTTGCCATCATGCGCCGGATTGGAACGATCAAGAGTATCAGCACCACCGCTGCCCCGAACAGCGACAGCGTCGTCATTGTGAACAGGCGTGGGATCTGCTCGAGGTTCTCCGGATCCACGTGCCCGCCGACCAGGCCGGCTATCAGGTTGCCGAGCGCCGATGCGAGGAACCAGATGCCCATCATCTGCCCCACGTATTTGCGAGGCGACAGCTTGGTCATCGAGGACAGGCCAACGGGACTCAGACAGAGCTCGCCCACCGTCTGGAAGAAGTAGCTGCCGACCAGCCACCAGGCCGACACGCGCATATCGGCGCCCCCCGAGACGATCATGTTGGCGGCGGGGATCATCAACGCGAAGCCGATGCCGGCAAACACCAGGCCGAGCGAGAACTTGGCGGGGCTGGACAGGTCCATGCCTCGGCGGCCTAACGTTACCCACAGCGCGGCGAACAGCGGCGCCAGGATGATGATGAACGCCGAATTAACCGACTGGAACCAGGTCGCCGGAACCTCGAATCCCGCCATCTGCCGGTCGGTGAAGTCGCGCGCGAACAGGTTGAGCGACGTCGGTGCCTGCTCGAATGCCGACCAGAAGATCGCCGCGAAAACGAACAGGACCGCGATCACGCCAACGCGCTTTTTCTCGTCGCCTGACAGCCCGCCAGCCGCGAAAATGTATCCGAAATAGAGTACGGCCATGCCTACCATTACGTAGGTCATGCTCTGCCCAACGGTCTGCGGATCGATCTCGAGCAACCCCAGCGCACCCAGAATGACCACCACGGCGATGAGGCCGACACCGATCGAAAGCGCCATTTTTCCCTGACGCATCTGACGTTCCTGCACCTGAGGATCGGGATGCTTGCTAGGCTCGAGACCGATGCTGCCGAGTGTCTTGGGTGCGCGAAACCAGTAAACGATCAGGCCGAGCAGCATGCCCACGCCCGCAGCACCGAACCCCCAGTGCCAGCCTATCGTCTCACCGAGAAAGCCGGTGATGATCTGGCCGGCGAATGCCCCCGTGTTGATTCCCATGTAGAAGATCGAGAATCCCGCATCGCGACGCGCGCCTCCTTCCGGGTACAGATCGCCGACAATGGCCGAAATGTTTGGCTTGAGCAGACCTGTGCCGAGCACTATCAGCACGAGTCCGAGGAAAAACGGAACACGCGATCCGGCGAAGGCGGAGAAGCCTATCGAGATATGGCCGCAGGAAATCAGGATCGCGCCTATCAGAATGGCGCGCCGCAACCCGAACAACCTGTCGGCAACCCAACCGCCGGGGAGCGATGCGAGATAGACGCTCGCCGCGTAGATACCCACGATCGCCGACGCCTGCGAGACGTCGAAGCCGAACCCGCCGTCGATCAGGGCGGCCGACATGAACAGAATGAGAAGCGGCCGCAATCCGTAGAAGGAGAACCGCTCCCACATTTCCGTGAAGAACAGCGTCGACAGGCCGCTTGGATGCCCGAAGAACTTCGTGTTGAACTCCGGCGGTGCGTCCGTCGCTGTCGTTCCTACATCGGTTATGTTCGCGCGATCGCGCGGTCGATGATTGGCCACTGAATGTGTGGTATGGGGTTAGGCTGCCGCGCGCTGAGACCTACGGGCTCGGTGTGCCGGCGTCGTTCACGCCGGCCGCGGGGTCACGATCGGCAGGGGAAGATACCGCTGTGGCGGAAGGGTGCCACCCGCCTCCCGCTGCGCTTCCCAGGAAATAGTGGTCGGCTCCTGCTTAATGCACGCCACCCAGTGGCCTGGGGCCTTTTCCTCGAGCGGCGGAACGATCGCCGCGCACGCCGCATCCCTTGCCGGATGATGGCAGCGGGGGTGAAAGGGACAGCCGGATGGCGGATTGGCGGGGGAGGGAACGTCGCCCACCAGCACTATCCGCTTCTTCCGCGTCGCCGGATCGGGTACCGGCACCGCCGACAGCAGCGCCTGCGTGTAGGGCATCAGCGGCTCCCTGTAGACGTCCGCCGCACGCGCCAGTTCGACAATGTGGCCGAGGTACATCACGGCAACACGGTTGGCGATGTGTTCGACGACCGCCAGGTCGTGGGCGATGAACAGGTAGGCCAGCCCCCGGTCCCGCTGAAGGTCGCGCAGCAGATTGATCACCTGCGCCTGCACCGACACATCTAGTGCCGAAACAGGCTCATCGCAGACGATGAAGCGCGGCTCCACGCTGAGCGCACGCGCAATGCCGATGCGCTGCCGCTGCCCGCCGGAGAATTCGTGGGGATATCGGGACGCGTATTCGGCGCGCAGCCCGACCTCCTCGAGCAGCTGCCTGACTCGGGTGTCGGCGGCGCTGCCTTCGGCCAGTCGATGGATGGTGAGGCCTTCGCGGATTGCCGCACCGACGGTCATTCGGGGATTGAGTGACGAGAACGGATCCTGAAACACTATCTGCATCTTCCGCCGCAGCTGTCGCAAGGCGGCCGGCGCAAGGGCAAGAACATCGGTGCCGTCATAATGAACGGTGCCGCCGGTAGGCTCGATGAGCCTGAGAATGCACCGGCCGGCGGTCGTCTTGCCGCACCCCGATTCGCCGACGAGCCCTAACGTCTCACCGGCGGCAAGCTCGAACGAAATGCCGTCCACCGCCCGCACCGCGCCCTTCGCTCGGCCAAATACGCCGCCGCGAATGGGAAAGTGCTTGGTGAGATCG
>JBGTNB010000337.1:0-5521 GCA_041743285.1 Gemmatimonadaceae bacterium | reverse complement strand
TGGATCAACGTCATTGCCAATGTCCGCGGCGGCGCGCTGGTAAGCGAGCGCGGTGCCGGCTGCACATGGTCGGACAGCAGCTATTTCTTCCGCCTCACGCCGTGGCACAACGATCCGGTGAGCGACCCGCCGGCCGACGTGCTCTACCTCCAGGATATGGACAGTGGCGCGCTGTGGAGCGCCACCCCGGCACCCTGCGGCGGGATGATCGACTATCGGATACGTCATTCTCCGGGGATGTCGACCTTCAGCCACGAAACCGATCAGGTGGCGGCGGAGCTGAGCATCGGTATTGCCGAGCATGACCCGGTGCGCATAGCCGTTTTGCGCATCACTAACAATGGCGCGAGTCACCGGCGCCTGACGATTACCTCGTACGCGGAGTGGACTCTTGGCGTACTTCGCGAGCACACGCAGCATCACGTCCAGACGTTCTACGAGCCCGGCGCGAGCGCGGTGTTCGCCCGCAACTACTTCGATCCGCAGTTCGCCGGCCACGTTGCTTTCAGCGCGATCAGCGAGCCGGTGACCGCGCATACCGCCGATCGCCGCGACTTCCTCGGGAGAAACGGGGCGCTACGCGATCCCGAGGGCCTGCGCACACCGCTGAGCGGACAGGTTGGAGCCGGGATGGACCCGTGCGCGGCGCTGCAATGCACCCTCTCACTCGCCCCAGGCGAATCGCGCGAACTCACGGTCTTGCTAGGTGCGGCAGAAAGCGAGGATGCCGTGCGCAAAATGGTCGCCACGTACCGCGATCCGTACGATGCGCGGGCGGCAATGGACGAGACGGTGCAAGGTTGGGAGAGGCGCCTGGGCACTATCACCGTTCAGACTCCCGATCCGGCATTCAATGCGATGATCAATCGCTGGACGCTGTACCAGGCGCTCTCCTGCCGCATGTGGGGGCGCACCGCCCTCTACCAGAGCAGCGGTGCGTTCGGGTTTCGCGATCAGCTTCAGGACTGCATGGCGTTCGTGTATGCGGAGCCTGACCTCGCTCGCCAGCACATCCTGCGCGCTGCCTCGCGCCAGTTCGTTGAGGGAGACGTGCAACATTGGTGGCATCCACAAACCGGCCGCGGCGTGCGCACACGGTTCTCCGATGATCTCGCCTGGCTCCCGTTCGTCGTCGACCATTATGTCGCGGTGACTGGCGATGCCACCGTGCTGGACGAGCGCGTGCCCTTTCTCGAAATGCGCGTGCTCGAGCCGCACGAGCACGAGGTATACGACGAGCCGAAGGTATCAGACCAATCGGCCACCGTCTACGAGCATTGTCTGCGGGCGCTTCGCCGCGCGTGTACCACCGGCCAGCACGGGCTGCCGCTGATTGGGATCGGCGACTGGAACGATGGAATGAATCGCGTCGGTATCGAAGGACGGGGCGAGAGCGTGTGGCTCGCCTGGTTCCTGATCGCGACGGCTCGCGGATTCGCGCTCCTCTCCGAGCAGCGCGGGGATGCAGCCGCTACGGACGAGCTACGCACGCGCGCGGATTCGTACGTGGCGGCGGTGGAGGCCCACGGTTGGGATGGCGAGTGGTACCGGCGCGCCTACTTCGATGATGGCACTCCGCTCGGATCCAGTGAGAGCGACGAGTGCCGGATCGATTCGATTGCTCAAAGCTGGAGCGTCATCTCGGGCGCCGGCGATCCCGGGCGTCAGGCGCAAGCGATGCAGTCACTCGAGCGCCACCTCGTTCTCGATGATGAGCGACTGCTCATGCTCCTTACGCCACCGTTCGATGAGACGCCTCGCGACCCCGGATACATCAAGGGATACCTTCCCGGCGTCCGCGAGAACGGAGCGCAGTACACGCACGCCGCGCTCTGGGCAGTGCTTGCGACGGCCTTGCAGGGCGATGGCGACAGGGCATTCGAGCTCTATCAAATGATCAATCCGCTGATGCATGCCAGCAACGAAGCGGAGGCCAAGGCGTATACAGTGGAGCCTTACGTCGTAGCGGCAGATGTCTATACCGCGGAGGGGCACATGGGTCGCGGGGGGTGGACCTGGTATACCGGCTCGGCGAGCTGGATGTACCGGGTTGGCCTCGAGGCCATCCTCGGTTTTACCAAGCGCGGCGACACGCTCATCATCGACCCGTGCGTGCCGGGCGATTGGCCTGGCTACGAGATAGCCTATCGCCACGGCAAGACCAGCTACGGCATCAGGGTCGAGGATCCCTCGGGTGTAATGCGCGAGGGTGCGTCTGTCATGCTTGATGGACGCCTCCTCGATCCGCCGGCCATTCCGCTCGTCGATGATGGGATGCGGCACGAGGTGCTCATCCGGCCACGCGCGGAGCCCGCAGCGATGATCTGATCCCAGGAGGGTATCGCGCACCGAAGCAACGGGCGCGAAGATGGCACGTGGCAGATCGGAATTCGTTATGCGCCTACCGCCGGCCGCCTCCTCCCAGCGGTCACTTGCGCGTGATTGAGCGCGGCGACGAGGGTAACGCCGCCTACCATGTTCCCTCCCAGCGTCGGAAGCATATAGTTCAGAAAATAGGCGTCGAGCGTCGTGCCCCCTCTAGCCACCAGGTAGAGCACTTCTACTGATCCAACGATGATGTGCGCGAAATGCCCCACGCCAACGAGCCACGTCATGAGCACAATCACGAAAAGTTGCGCGCTCTCGGCGGCCGGCAGCATCCACACCATGAGCGCAATGATCCATCCGGCAAAAATGGCGCGTGCGAATAGCGTCCAACCGGTTGGCTCTACCGCCTCACGGGCGATTGCCTCAAAAGATTGTTTGACTTCAGGGGAAAAGACGTCGGTTGTGGCAACGGTCCAGGCGAACAGCGCGGCGCCGGTCAGGTTCGCGATCAACACCACACTCCACAACGTCAGCACTCGACGGAGCATCTCGCGAGTCCGCTTGGCCATGAGCGGCACGATCGGCGTCAGCGTGTTCTCCGTGAACAGTTGCTGGCTTCCGAGTATCACCGCTACGAATCCGACGGGGTAGCCGAACTTGGCGATTAGCGGGCGCCACGGGGTGTCCGGCAGATAGGCGCGAAGTGTTCCCTCGGCGACGAGAGAGAGACCCATCGCCAGGCCGGCCGCCAATCCTGACCAGGCCAAGGCGGCAATGGGGCGCCCGAGCTCCTTGGCGCCCTTGCGGCGAATGACCTCGTGAGTGGTGCTAGCGTTGAGCGACTCTTCCTCGCGCGCCTTTCGTTCTTCGTGGGCGTCCAGCTGGGCCGCGTCCGCTCCACGTTCGGCTTCCGATGCGCCGCCCGAAGAGTCGGCGGGTCGCAATGACGCGGGCGGCCGAGGATCATCGGATTGGATCATAGGAATCGAAGTGCCTCAACATGTGGTAATCAGAATTGCCGGCAGCTCGCTCCGACAGTGGATCTACTCTACCAAGAAGCGGGACGTAAGAGTTTCGACATGTTCGCGCGCTGCACCTTTCACCGACACTGCCTCTCGCTCATATGTCAAAGAGATGGCGCTCGAAACATAACGGAAACATTATTTCGACGCACAGACCCGTTCGCTTTACCGCATTCACCCGGGAGGATTCCATGCGACTTCAGGTTGGTTCGCTCATCGCCGCTCACCTCTGCTTCGCTGTCATGGCAGATACCGCCGGCGCGCAGACGCCTGGCAATGCGCCGGCGCCGTGCACCGCGCCAGAGCACCGCCAGTTCGACTTCTGGATCGGCGAGTGGGAGGTCACCAACCCCGCCGGCGGGGTTGCGGGCAATAACCGCATAACGCGAATACTGAACGGGTGCGTGCTGTTGGAGGAGTGGACCGGTGCGGGCGGCGCGTCAGGCAAGAGCTTCAACCTCTACGATGCGCGGCGCGAACGCTGGCAGCAGACGTGGGTCGATGGCAACGGTGGGATTCTGGAATTGCATGGAGGACTCACGGCATCCGGCACGATGGTGCTCGCCGGCGACCAGTCCGCGCAAGGCGGCGGCACCGTACGCAATCGCATAACGTGGACGCCCCGGTCGCCGAACGAGGTGCGGCAGCTGTGGGAAACCTCCTCGGATGGCGGTGCGACGTGGACGACCGCGTTCGACGGGACGTACCGGAAGGTGCAGTAGCGCATGACCATCTACGCGCTTGAGGGCGGGGAATCCGCTGCAGCGCGCGTATTGCGCGCATACGATCGCGCGTCGGAGACCTGGGCACTACCCAAGGACGGAGAGTTCTGGGATTCGGTCGCTCTGGCCCATCGGTTAGGCAGAAGGGGCCAGGGCCGCCGAATAGCCGTCGTCGACGGAGCCTTCGACATGCAGGTACCCGCGTTGGCCAGGCAGCAGCTTGCTTACCGCCCACTGGCGTTCGAACCGTCGGATCACGGGACCGCGGTGGCGCTGCTGGTGCACGAGGTCGCGCCGGAGGCCGAACTCACGCTGTATGCGGTGACAATCGGCGGTGAGATCGATTCCAATCTCCTCGAAAAGGCACTCGACGAGGTGGCGGCTGCGGACTTCGACGTCGTGAACCTCAGTTTCGGGCAGCCCCACGACTGGGAGGAAGTGAAATCAGCCGACCCGATTCCAGAAGTAGGCGACGGCTTGGAGTCGACGTTTTTCGACTTCTGGAGTTCTTTCGTCGGACATGCGCGCGGCAGGGTCCAGGTCGAAACCCAGCATCTCCCGCTTTGTGCGTTGGCGCGGCGAATGACCGAACGAGGTACTACGGTCGTTGCGGCGATCGGGAACGAGTCAGGCAAGGTGTACAGCCCGGCGATCGACGATTCAGTTATCGCATGTGGATTCCAGACCGTTCGTCGCGACATTCTCGAGGGTGGCGAGATCGCGTGGGGCGATTCGCCGACGTATGACCAGACCCTGCTGAATCCGGACGTTTTGCTCCTGCAGCATCCAGATGTTCTCGGCTCCAGTTTTTCAGCGCCCCTTATCGCGGGCTTTGCCGCGCTGATGGCCGATCGGGCAGAGTTGCCCGCATTTTTGGAATCATCCCGCCTGGCTGGCCTAGCAAGTGCGATCGAGCCCACACTCGGAAGCGCCTGGGATCCGAATAGTCACGGGGCGGTTGATAGGACCTATCACGAGGCACTGCTCGCGGCCCCACATCGCCACCTACCGGAGCCTCACGGTGGGCCGTGCCCCGAATGCGCCTTCTTTGCGCGCCCCGCCTACGTGGACTGGGGACTGTTCAAGCTAAAAGCCGGCGACTCGAGGGGCGCCGAGCTCGTGCTGAGAGTCGTGAGAACGTTTGCGCCTTTTGATGTTCACGCAGCGGCTAATCTTGGAGTGTTGCTTCTCGAATCGGAGAAAGAAGCGGAGACGGCCACCGACTTTGCACAACGGCTCGCTGAGGCGAAGTACCACCTCGAGTTCGCTGTGAGCAGGAGGCCGAGTCATGAGCCGTATGCCGTGCGTTTGCAGGAGGTGCGCGAGCTGCAGGCACGCGCGGGGACGGCTTAGTAGTGCCCGTCACCTTCAGTGTTCGCCCAGCTTGCCACAATTCCTGGACTGGATCGACGAGTAGGACGTGGACATGCGAACGAAGCGGGGGCGCCA
>JBGTNB010000336.1:0-2266 GCA_041743285.1 Gemmatimonadaceae bacterium | reverse complement strand
TGGGCATCGAGAACAAATCGTTGGCGCTCATGCATGGGTGACGTGACTCTCCAGGGCATCGGAGCCTCCTCTGAGGCCCCTAGGTTATGGAGGTGTCACCCATCAGGTGAGAACAACGTGTTACCGATCAGCTGAGAATGTACCCAGGCGCTGTCTAACAAGCGCATGCAGGCGACGGCGCGTCAATTCAAAGGAACGTAGGATTGTGCGCAGGCTGAGGAGTCGCCGCAGCTGATGCGCGGTCCGTTAGACCGCGCTCACATCAGCACACTGGAGAACACGAGCATTGGCGAGGCGTCGTAGCATCAAGGCCTCAGCGAGGCCGGCGATTACCATCACCCGGGATGCGCTTGGTGCTCAAAAACTGGTGTACCTGGCTGTGGCGAACAAGCCATACAAGTACCCGTTTGGGTACCGGTCCCCGATTCTCTACATCGGCACAACCAAAGCCGGCGCTCGGCGTATCGCACAGAGTGCGGCTGCACGGGCCGAGAGGTTTTTGGGCCGGCGCGGCGTCAGTCGCGTTCAATTTCACATCGTGTCATGCACTCCCCTGCAGAGGGTCAAGACTTGGCTGAAGCTCGAACGTGCGCTGCTCCTGGCGTTCAAGCACACGTACGGCGCCGTCCCGTTAGGGAACAGCTCTGGTAAGAACAGTCGGTGGCGGGATGAACTCGATTACTTCAGCGAGAAGAGGCTAGTGGCCGTGCTCAGAAGCTTTGAGCAGTAGCGCGGTCTAAGAGGCCGCTGCACCGACGAGCGGCCCCGGGCTTACTGAGCTGACTTCAGAGTCTGAGGGCGCCGCTCGCGGCTGAGCGGCAATGCGTTCGGCCGACCCGTAACCTATCATGAGGAGAGAAAGAGCATATGAGCATCAAACCCCAGACCCCGGGGGTGCATCATGTCGCCCTGCGGGTCAGCGATGTCGCGCGGGCGAAGCGTTTCTACACTGAAACCCTCGGGTTCCCCATGCTCTTGGACGGTCCTGACCTCTTCCTCTTTGCGGCAGGTGGGACGGCATTCGGGATCAGAGGTCCAGCGGCGGATACGCCACCAGGCGACCGGTTCGACCCGTCTCGGGTCGGCCTTGATCACGTCGCCTTGGGGTGTGCGGATGAAGGCGAACTCCAACGGGTGGCAGACGCGCTTAAGGCAGCAGGCGTCGAGAATACGGGCGTCAAGATGGACGAGACACTAGGAAAGCGCTACGTCGCATTTAAAGACCCGGACCGGATTGCTTGGGAGTTCTACAGCGCCTGAAGTCGGGGCCCTAGACTCGGCGGCCTAACAAGCGCATGCAGCCGACGGCGCCTCGTGTTTAAGGAGCACAGGATAGTGCGCAGGCTGAGCAGTTGCCGCAGCTGATGCGCGGTCCGTTAGGCCGCGACGATCAGCGGCCGCGTGCTCGATGGTCGTGAGGCGTCTAGCCCTTCGTGGCCAACCGCCCGAGTACGTTTTTCCCAGATAGGAGGGCGCATGACTAAGTGGTGCCTGCTGCCACTTCTCGGCACCGTCCTGGCCACTCAGGTTGCCGCCGGCCAGCGCATCATGTCGGGTCAGCGTGTTCGTGTAACCTTAACCAGCGATTCCATCCGGATGGGAGTCGTCGACTCCCTGAACCAAGATCGGATCTGGCTCGGTCCAGCTCGTCAGAGTGCAACGCCGATCCCGCTCACCCAGGTAAGGCGCATGGAACTGAGCCTAGGTCGGAAACCTGCCTGGGGGAAGGGACTTGCGCTCGGTGCGCTCAGCGGGGCAGCCGTGGGAGGGGCACTGTGGCTCGCCTTCATCAGCGGAGATTCCAACGAGGAGAACAAGGGCCTGTGGGCAGCCGTCTTTCTTGGATCGGGCGTCGTCGGGGGCGCTCTCGCGGGGGCCGGTCTCAGTGTGATTCTGGCACGGGACCGATGGGAGGTCATACCCCGGGATCGGTGGGCTGTCGGGCCGGCTGCCTGGCAGCTGGGGCTTCGGCTGGTACCCTAGCAAACTGCCGAACAGAACGCGTCGCTGGGTGCACCTCTTCACGGGGGGTGGGTAGCGTTCTAAGCCATTGTCGCGCGTCGCTGCCTAACAAGCGCATGCAACTGACGGCGCTCAGTTCTAAGGAACGTAGGATTGTGCGCATGCTGAGGAGTCGCCGCAGCTTCCATGAGAAGGTCTTTCTGTCAAGGCCGCCGTGGCGGCCGTCGGCCCGCGCTCCCCGACTCGCTTCCATCCGCACTCTGGTGGGCGCACCTGGCGCCCGGTGCACGTGGCGATCCGCCCG